>JAUWQW010000046.1 GCA_030610885.1 Candidatus Aminicenantota bacterium
ATGAAAGCCCCAGAATTGGTAAACCTGTCAAACGTTTGATAATTATTCCAATTCCAGTAACACCACCAGCCACCATATCCCACGGTAAAATAAATACTACATAACCAATTGCAGATATGATAGCTCCTAAAGTAATTAATAGCCAAGACCATATTTCTTTATTTAAGATTCTGCTAATTTTCATTATATCTCCAATATTTTTTAATAAAAGTTAAGAAATATAAAATTTATTTATCGAAAATGAGCTGTCTGTTTTTTACAACAACCTCACCGGATTTGATTATAGTATGAATCGGATTAATACCTAAATGATAGGCAAGGTAACTATAATCAGGAATATCCATTAAGAGGAGGTCCATTTTTTTCCCAATTGATATAGACCCAACTTTATCCTGCCTGTTTATTGCATATGCAGCATTTATAGTTACTGTATTTATTGCCTCTTCTATTGTAAGCCCCATTTGAAAAACCCCAAGTAATAAAATAAATAATTGGGATGAAACCATTGAACTTCCAGGATTAAAATCAGTTCCAAGAGCAACTATTCCATTTTTGTCAATAACCTCTCTTGCAGGCGCATATTTTCCAAGTTTTAAAAAAAATGAAACCCCAGGAAGAAAAACACATGCTGTATCAGATGAAGAGATTGTTTCAATCTCTTCAGAAGTCATTGCTATCAAATGTTCTGCTGATACTGCTTTTTTTTTGACAGCAAGTAATGCTGCATTATTTGAATAGAATTCATCTGAGTGAATTTTAATCCTAAAACCTAACTCCTGAACTTTATCAATATAATACTCTGCATCCTCATATGAAAAATAGCCTTTCTCACAAAAAATATCAACAAATTCAGCAAGCTCTCTTTTTTTTACTTCTGGAATAACCTCTTTGATTAAAAAATCAAGGAATTCTCTATTTCTACCTTTATACTCTTCTGGAATCTCATGAGCTCCAAGAAAAGTTGGTACGATTTCAACAGGATGAAATGAGTTGAGAGCTCTTAATACTTCAAGTTGTTTTAATTCTGATTCTTTATCAAGGCCATACCCACTCTTTGCTTCAATAGTTGTAGTACCTGATAAAAGAATTTGATTAAGTCTCTTTTCACTCTGATCAATCAATTCATTATAGCTTATATCTCTTGTCTTTTTTACAGTCCCCTTTATTCCCCCACCCTTTTCTGCAATTTCTTGATAACTAACACCTTGAAGTTTTAGTCTAAATTCATCCTGCCTTGTACCGGCAAAAGAAAGATGGGTATGTGGATCAACAAACCCTGGAAACACCACAAAGTTTGAACCATCAATTACAATCGCATCATATGATAATTTACAACTCTTTTTAAAATCCTCTTCATAACCAATAAAGGCTATAATTTCTCCAATTGCACCTAGCCAAACATTTCTTGAGACCTTTATTGAATTTAGCTCTGCTCCTCTAACAACACGATCATTAGGAGGATTGATCAATTCTTTAATGTTTTTAATTAGTAGATCAATCTCAATCATTTTTTCTCTGTTATTTTAGGCCTTTGAAATGATGGCACATCAAGAATATCATCAAAATCTTCCGGGTTTGGAGCCATGCTCGGTAAATTACTCTCATTCAAATAATCCCCTTCGATATTCGTTAAATCAACAGAGTCTTTTTTAGGTTTAAATAAATATTGATTTTCTGTTTTAGTTCTTGAATAACTACTTTTTTTAGCAGTATCTTTATTTTTCGATAAGTAATTAGAAGAATAATCACTCTCAAATAAGGTGTCAACATGAGGCTGATATTTTGTGTCAAATTTAGTGCTAAACTTTTTTGAAGTTTGTTTAAAACCAGTTGCAATAACTGTTACTCTTAAAGCATCTTTAAGACTCTCATCATCAACAATACCAAATTTTATTTTTGCTTTAGGAGAGCAATTTGATTTTATAATATCCGAAATAACTCCAATCTCTTTTATAGTTAAGCTGGAAGAAGCTGTTATATTATAAAGTAAGCCTGTGGCTCCATTTATAGAAACATTATCCAAAAGAGGTGATGTTAATGCTCTACGAGTTGCCTCCTCAGACCTGTTCTCACCCTTTGCTTCACCAGTTCCCATAAGAGTCAAACCCTTCTCACACATAGCAGCTCTTACATCTGCAAAATCAACATTTTGATATCCAGCATTATTAATAATACCTGAGATTCCTTTCACTGCTCTAAGTAAGATTTCATCAACTTTTCTATATGCTTCTTTATACGGAATATCTGCTTCTTCCAATTCAAAAAGCTTTTGATTTGGAATAACAATAACTGCATCAACACTTTCTGTTAGATTTGTTATCCCATTCATAGCAACATTCATTCGTATATCACCCTCAAAATCGAATGGTTTGGTTACAACCGCTACTGTGAGAATTCCCATAGAAGAAGAATGATTTGCAATTACTTGAGAAGCCCCTGTACCAGTTCCTCCTCCCATACCTGCTGTAATAAATACCATATTTGATCCTTCAAGAATATTGATTATCTGCTCAGTACTTTCAAGAGCAGCTTGCATCCCAATTTCAGCATCAGAGCCTGCACCAAGCCCCTTTGTTAGTTTCTCTCCAACCTGAAGGGTTAAGGCAGGTTGCTTCACATTTGAAAGATCCTGAACATCTGTATTTACTGCAACAAACTCAACACCTTTTAATCCCTCTTCAATCATTCTATTTATTGCATTACCACCGGCTCCGCCAACCCCTATTACTTTTAGAATAGCTCCTTTTTTTCTATCTTCCGCATATGTTATTTTTATATCTTGTTTCATGTTACCTCCTAAAAGCCAAGCCATTTTTTAAATCTAACAATTAATCCTTCAGGCTTGTTTTTTATTACTCCTTTATTTTTCATATCTAAAAGCCCACATTTCAAAAGACCCACAGAAGAAGCAAAATCAGGACTACTTACTTTGTCAATTAAGCCACCTAGTCCAAATGAAGTTCCCACTCGAATTGGAACAGAGAAAATTTCGTCAGCAACTTCAAGTATTCCATCAAGTGAAGCAGAACCTCCAGTAAGTACAATACCTGCATTAATTTTATGCTCAAGTGCATTGTTCATCAATTCCATTTTAATCATTTCAAATATCTCTTCTGCTCTAGGTCGCAAAATATCCGAAAGTAGAGAAACCGATATCATCCTCTTTTTCTTACCTCCCACACTTGGGATTTCAATATTCTGATTCTGCCAACCAGGATCAATTCCACATCCATATCTTCGTTTTATGATTTCTGCTTTATCAATTGGCGTCCTTATTCCAATAGCCAGATCATTTGTGAAATTATAACCACCAACAGGGAATGTTTTAGCATAACTTAATGCTCCCTTTTCAAAAACAGAAAAATCAGTTGTTCCACCACCAATATCTATCAAGGCAACTCCAAGTTCTCTCTCATCAGGAGTCAATACAGCTTCAGCAGTAGCAATATGAGATAAAATTATCTTAATTACATCTATTTTAGCCTTTTTTAAACAAATTAGAAGATTTTTAATAGAAGCCTTTGTAGATGTTACAACCACAACATTAACATCAAGCTTGTTACCAACCATACCAATTGGATTCTTAATATCTTCTTGAGAATCAACAAAAAATTCCTGGGTCAAAACATGCAATGTTTCTCTATCTTGTGGTAATAACATGCCACTTCCATGCGTTATTGCCCTTTCAACATCATCTATTGTGATTTCTCCATTCCTTCCTGAAACATTAACACTTCCCTTACCACATCTTGTTTCAATATTACTTCCAGATATATTAACATAGGAAGATTCAATCTCAAGACCTGCTGTTAGCTCAGCTTCTTTTACAGACTTTTTAATATCTTCAACAGTTGTGTTCATATCAACTATTACACCCTTTCTTATTCCATGCGACTCAGCTAATCCATAACCAATAATCTCAAGTTCATCTTTTCCATCTTCATTTTTTACCTGGCCTATAACTGTACATATCTTTTTACTACCAACATCTATACCAACAAGACAATTATTCTTCATCTTAATTAATTACCCCCTCATCATATTCAAAATAAATCCTATCTTTAAATCTAAGGTCAACATATTTGATCTTATTTTCCTTCAAAGGAATGATCCTTTTTAACCTCAAAAAATAATTTATCTTTCTAATATAATCTTTTTCACCAGGATAAAATATTTCATTTATACGCTTGAGTTTTAACTTAACTCCATAAGGCTTTACAAAACTTATATAATCAACTAAATCTCGAATTTCAGTTAATTCAGGGAGATACGAAGTGATCTTTTCAAACTCTTCTTTTTTTAAATCTTTAATGGTTATTAAACCATTTTGTTTTTCTGACTTTCTATACAAGACAATACCATTTCTATCAATTATATTATATTCTCCTCTTGACTTAAACTGGAAAATCGGTTCCCTTAACAAAAATTTTATCACAATTGTTGATGGTAGAACACGGGTTAGAGAAACATCCTTAACTATTTTAAATTTTAACAGTTCTCTTCTTAAATCAGTAAAATTCACCATTAATATGTTCCCATTATAATTTTTCAATATCTTTTCTAAGTTCTTAAATTCAATTTTAGAACTATTTACTAATTTAAAAGATTTCACATTTAACTTCTCCCAACTCAAAAAAAATTGAGATGCTTTTAATGCTGAAAAACCTATAAAGAATAATAAAATAATTATAAAGAACAGATGAATTCCCTTGAATTTTATTGTTTTAATCTTCTTTTTTCTATTTAAAGTTCTATTATTATATCTTCTCAAAAATTCTGTTTCTCCTTTCAAACCAATAGTGGCAACTCCTCTCATCTGTCATTCTCCTTCATGATCTTAGCAAACTGATGAGCTATATCTGTTAGATCTCCAGCAGATAAAAATATAACAGCATCCCCCTTTTTCACTTCCCCCTTCAAATAATCAACTATAGCTTTAAAATCTTCAATATATATTACATCCTTGAACCCGGAACCTTTAATTTTTTTAGCCAAAATCTCTCCACTAACATGGTCAATTTCCTTTTGGTTAGCAGCATACAATTTTGTAATTACCAACTTATCAACACCAACAAATGAAGTAACAAATTCATCCATCAAATTTTCTAATCTTGTAAACCTGTGTGGTTGAAAAATAGCAATAACTCTTTTAAAATCTCCATTTCTTATAGTTTCAATTGTTACTTTTATTTCAGTCGGATGATGTGCATAATCATCTATAACAATATAATCCACATTATAAAGTAATACCTGAAAACGCCTTTCAGGTAAATAAAACCTTTTAAAACCTTGTTTTATTAAAGAAACATCAACACCAATCTCAATAGACGCTGCTATAGATGCCAATGCATTAAACACATTATGAAAACCACCTATATTTAATTCAACCCTTCCGTAATTTTTGTTTTTAATTATTAAATCAAAACTAACTTCAAAAGCTGAACCTTTAATTTTTTCAGCTCTTACAATTGAGTCTTTTGATAAACCAAATGTTATAACTCTCTTATTTAAAAATGGGATCATTTTTCTTGAATTTTTACATTCAAGATTTAAAACAACTGAACCATAAAAAGGAACTCTATTACCAAATTTTATAAATGACTCTATTAGATTCTCCTGAGTCCCATAATAATCAAGGTGGTCATTCTCAATATTTGTTATTACAGAAATAGTTGGGAATAAACTTAAAAAACTACCATCTGATTCATCAGCTTCAGCAACCAGATAATCTGACTTCCCTAATTTTGCTCCACTTTCCTCAACATTCAACCTTCCACCAACAACAAATGTGGGATCTTTTTTTGCTTCATTAAGTATACATGCAATCATAGAGGTTGTTGTTGTTTTTCCATGAGTACCAGCAATTGCAATTGAAAATTTCATTCTCATTAACTCAGCAAGCATTTCAGCTCGTGGTATAACTGGGATTTTTCTTTTTAAAGCCTCTTGAACTTCAACATTATCTTTTCTTATTGCACTTGAAAAAACAAGTGTCTCAATCTTTTTTATATTATCTTTATTATGACCAAGATAAATATTCATTCCCATTTTTTTCAATCTTTTCACATTATCATTTTCTGCAATATCAGAACCAGATATAAAAAAACCCATATTATGCAACACCTCTGCAATACCTGACATACCTTCGCCACCTATTCCAGTAAAATAAATTCTCTTAACTCTACTATATTCAATCATTTAAAAGCACCATTTTGCGATGTTTTGAAATATTTACAATAATTCCTGAAATAATAAGTGTTGCAATCAAAGAGCTTCCGCCTATTGATATAAATGGAAGTGGGAATCCCTTTGCAGGAAAAATTACAATAGCTACTGAAATATGCAACATTGCTTGAAAAACAACCATAAAAGTTAGGCCTATAACGAGTAAATAAGTATGCTTATTACCTGAAAGTTTTGCAATATTTATTCCCCTAACAAAAAACAAGGAAAATAATGAAACTACCAACAAAGCTCCAATTAAACCAGCCTCTTCAGCTATAATTGAAAAAATAAAGTCAGAATAAGCATAAGGTAAAAAATATAATTTTTGAGTAGAATTGCCAAGACCTTGACCAAAAATTCCACCGCAACCAATTGCATATAACGAATGAATTGGTTGGAAATTTAGTGTAGATTGGTATTTTTCAGGACTTAAAAAAGCTAAGATTCTACTCATCCTCTCAGGGCTTAGCTTTACAATCATATAAATAAATGGGACTAATAATAGAGATCCATATATGAAATATTTTACTTTTAACCCTGAAACAAATAATATAGCCATAGTTACTGCTAATATCAAGAAGAAATTCCCATAGTCAGGTTCTTTTAACATTAAAAGTCCAATTATAAAAAAGGGTATCAATAAAAAGAATAATTTTTTTAAATTATTCACATTTGCATCTTTTCTTCCGAAAATATACGAGAGATACAATACAATCGATATTTTTGCAAACTCTGATGGTTGAATTGAAAAACCATAAAATCTAATCCATCTATAACTGTTATTTATCTTCCCAGAGAAAAAAACCATTACAAGTCCCACTATAGATAAAAATAGTACTAAAGAGATAAATTTCATATCCAGATATATCGGATGTTTTAAAAATGAAATAAAAAGGAAAATTATTAACCCAAGGCACAACCACATTAATTGTCTTTTTAAAAAATAAAAGCTGTCATCATATTTTGCCTTTGCCAACAACATTGTTGAGTTGTAAGCCATAATCAAACCAATTAATAATAAAAGGATAATTACAGAGATTATAAATTTATCAACTCCTATATTTTTAACCATTTTTAACCCTATTTCTTAACAAATTTACCTCTTTTTCGAAAATCTCTCCTCTATGTTCAAAATCCTTAAACATATCAAAACTTGCACATCCAGGTGCAAGAAGAACCTTTCCTCCCTTTTGTTTCAATAAGTCATAGCCTCTATTAACAGCTTCATTTAAATCTTTAACAAAATTTAACTTTTTTCTAATATTTATCAATTGATTATAAATTGTATGTGCAGCACTACCAATAAGAAAAACTTTACAAACTCTTTGTTTAATTGAACTTTCTAGTAATTTAAAATCACCCCCCTTATCTTTGTTCCCTAAAATCAGGATCATATTTTCATCAATACTATTTATTGATTTCAAAGTTGCATCAACATTAGTTGCTTTTGAATCATTAATAAACTCAACCTTTCCAATTTTTCCTAAAGATTCCATGCGATGAGGAAGACCCTTAAACCCCTTAATGCTCTCTTGAATATTTCCAGATTCTATTCCCATTATTCTTGTAGCAATAACAGAGTTTAGAATATTTTCAAGATTATGAACACCTCTTAATGGGACTCTATCCAGAGAAACTCTATCTTCTTTACTAATAAAATCCAGATGTATATAATTATCTCTAACAAATACTCCATCCTCTAATACTTCTTTGATAGAAAAGAATACTCTCTTTGCCTCATATGATCTATATCTATAATTTCTGATCAAATTATCATTATAATTCAAAATCATATAATCACTTTTTCTTTGGTTTTTAAAAATATTCAATTTTGTAGAAAAATAATCTTCCAAAGAAGAATATCTGTCAAGATGATCTGGCGTAACATTTAACAATATAGCTATATATGGTCTAAAATTAATAATCTCTTCAAGTTGGTAGCTGGAAACCTCTAATACAACAACAGAATCATTTGAAATATCATTAATTTGAGATATAAATGGAATTCCAATATTTCCTGCAAGAACACTTTTTACTCCATTATTCTTTAAAATATGATGGATTAAACTAACTGTTGTTGATTTGCCATTAGTTCCTGTAACGGCAATTATTTTTGAATTAATAAATGTTGAAGCAAACTCAATTTCAGAAACAATCTTAACCCTTTCTCGAATCTTATTAAACCTTTCTGTCCTTGCATTAATCCCTGGGCTTAATATTATCAGATCCATTTCCTCAAGTTTTGAAAAATCATTCTCTTTTATTAAAAAGTTCACTCCATTTTTTTTATAATTTTCTTTTATTTCAATCTCATTTATTGCATCATCATTGTATAAAAAAATATTTTCAAAAAGTTTCTTTTCAAGCAAAAAATCAAGCAAAGCCTCACCAGTCCTGCCAAAACCAACAACTCCCACTCTTTCATTATTCATCTAACTTTCTCCAATAGCTTTTGCAATTACAATTATACTCATCAATTTGAACCTATTTTTAAATTTTGCCATAATTTTTTTCTCTTAAAAATTTATTAACAACCTTATAATCATCAAATCTAATGACTCTATCTTTAAATATTTGATAATCTTCATGTCCCTTACCTGCAATTACAACACAATCTCCTTTCTCTGCAATACTTATAGCTTTTTGAATTGCCTTTTCTCTCTCAACTTCAATTTTAAAATTAACAAAATCTTTATCAAATCCTTTTACAATATCACAGATAATATTTTCTGGTTCTTCATTGCGTGGATTATCACTTGTAACAATAACAAAATCAGCATTTTCTGATGCAGCTTTTCCCATTTTTGGCCTCTTTGTCTTATCCCTTGAACCACCCGCTCCAAAAACAAGGATCACTCTTTTAGATACGATTTCACGTAAAGATTTAAGTAAAGTCTCAAGAGCATTGTCTGTATGAGCATAATCTATTAAAACTGAGAAATTGTTTTTATAAGTAAAATCCAACCTGCCTCTTACAGGTTTAAAATCTTTAATTGCAGAGCGAATATTGTCAAACGAAATTCCTGAAATCAATGCAGAACTTATTGCACCTAGTAAATTACTCAAATTAACTCTACCAATTAACAGACTTTCAATTTCGATTTCACCTTTTGGAGTCTGAACAATAGCTTTAATTCCATTTAATGAAAATCTATACTTTATAGGTCTAACATCAGCATTATTTGAAAAACCATAGGTTAAATATTTACAATTTAATTCATCAAGTACCTGAGCTGAATGAGAATCATCAATGTTGACAATTGCCCAATTATTAGAAGTCAAATTTTTAAAAAGCCTTAATTTTGATTCAAAATAATCCTCCATTGATTTATGGAAATCAAGATGATCACCTGAAAATGAAGTAAAGATACATTGAGAGAAATTTATATTATCAACTCTATTTAATTTAAGAGCAACTGAAGATACCTCAATCACAACATTTTTGCATCCTAAAACTTCTACTTCTGATAAGAATTTAAAGATATCAAGGGCTTCAGGAGTTGTTAATTCAGTTTTTCTAAATAAATCTTCACAGCTCATTCCCAGGGTTCCGATTTTTGCAGCTTTTTCTTGTTTGTTAAGGATAGCATCAATAATTGAAGTTACAGTGGTTTTCCCATTTGTTCCAGTAACACCTATAATATTCATTCTTTCTGTAGGATTGTTATAAAATTTCGAAGCTATTTTGCTGAGAGCTTTTCTATCATTTTTAACTTGAACCCACGTGATATTTTTATATTTATTTAATGGTTTCATTTGTGAAACAACTGAATTAGCTCCTTTTCCAACAGCCTCGTTCAAATAGTTTAAACCATCATTTTTTAACCCTTTAATTGCAATAAAACAATTGTTTTTTTTAATCTTTCTCGAGTCAAAATTAATCCCATAAATCTTTCTATTCAGATCTCCCATATAAGTTATTATGTCTTCGCCCTCTAATAAATCTTTTAGAAACTTCATATTCTTACTTCATTCCCTTTATCAAGTTCAGGGAAAATATTTAGGTAAATTAACAACCGGTTTGTGATAGTTTTAAAAAGTGGTGCAGCAACTTCACCACCATAAAATTTACCTTTTGGTTCATCAATTACAATAAACATGGTTATCCTGGAATTATTAGCCGGGAAAAAACCCCCAAACGAAGAAACATAAGAGTTTTCATAACTCCCATTTTTAATCTTCTTTGCAGTTCCTGTTTTTCCTGCTATGTCAATTCCTTCTATTTTTGTTTGCTTTCCTGTCCCTATATTAACAACTTCAGTCATTATAGATGTCATAATATGCCCGGTTGATGAAGATATGATTTTAGTCTTTTTTACCTGTGGTAAAACAATACCATCAACACTTTTTAGTATATTTGGTTTAATCAAATATCCTCCAGAAGCAATAACATTAAAAGCTCTTGTCATCTGAATTGGAGTAACAGCAATCTCATAACCAAAAGATAGGAATACAACCGAAACATTACTCCATCTTTTTAATGAGTTTAAAATACCATACTCTTCAGCAGGTAGATTAATACCCGTTTTACTTCCAAATCCAAATCTTTTTAATGTTCTATAATAGTTCTCTTTTCCCAACCTTAAACCTATCCGTGCAGCACCTATGTTGCTTGAATTAATTATAATTTCCTCAAACGTTAACCTTTCATAAGGGTGAATATCATGAATTGTCCTGTTCTTTATATGAAATGTCCCATTATAACAATTGAAAATTTGCTTAGGATGACAGACTTCATTTTCCAATGCAGAAGATGCAAGAATTATTTTAAAGGTGGAGCCAGGATCATAAAGAAAAGAAACTGCTACATTTTTTAAAACTCTTTGAGATGTGTGTTTTATCCTTACAGGGTCATAAAAGGGGTAACTAGCCATTGCTAATATTGAACCATGTTTAGAATCTATAATAATAACAGATCCCTTTTTTGCTCGAAATTTTTCTACTGTTCTCCTTAATTCCTCTTCAACAAAAAATTGAATTGAAGAATCAATTGTAAGAAAAATATCCTTTCCTGCAACAGGTTTTTTTAAATATTCTATCTCAAATATCTTTCCTCTTGCATCAATTAAAACCTTTACTTTACCCCCTTTTCCTCTTATAAGAGAGTCAATTTCATATTCAATACCACATAACCCCTGTTCATCAATCCCAACACCACCAAGGACATGCGCTGCTAAAGTTTTTTGAGGATATACCCTTTTATATTCATCAACAAAACCCAATGTTGAGGTAGAATTTAAACTATTCTTTATTTTTTTTAATTTTTCATATTCTCTATCTTCTAATTTTCTTTTTATCCATATAAACTTTCTTCCTTTATTTATTCTCTCTTTTATATTCTTTTTTTCTCTGTAAGTAAGTCTGACTTGCTTGCTCAAGAGACTGAAAATTTCCATAGACTCTTTATTATCTTTATTACTTAAAAAAGCGGATTCCGCTCTTATTGAAATTGCAAGTACATCACCATTACAATCATAAATGGTACCTCTTTTTGGATGAAGAGAGAAAATACGATTGCATTGAGATTTAACTTTTGAAATATACTTAGTATAATCAAATACCTGAATCTTAACAAGTTTATAAACAATAAATAAAACCCAAATTGAGAATACAACAAATAAGATAAATGCTCTATTCCTCTCTTTTTTATTTATCTTCATCATTTATTTTCAAATACCTTTACAAATTGATCTGGTCTTGGATATTGATAATTTAATTTTTTTTTGACAATTCTTTCTACTCTTTTCAAATTAAGAAGAGATGCCTTTTGAGCTCTTAATTTGTCTACTTTTTCTTTCAATGCTTTCTCACGAAGAATCAACTCATGCATTCTATAACCATAGTCTATATTCTTAAGGTTCAGGCTTGAATATGTAAATAGTAAAATAAAAACAAAAAACATCACTATCATAAAGACTCTAACCAAAGATTTATCTTTACTTTTTTTCATATAACTTCAGCCACTCTTAGTTTTGCTGATCTTGATGCGGGATTGACCGTAATTTCAGCTTCAGAAGGGAACATTGGAAAAGGTTTAATTATCTTTAATTTCATCTCTCTTTCCAAGAAATTAAATGTTTTTTTTACTAACCTATCTTCAATTGAGTGATAAGTGAGAAAAATAATCCTCACACCAGAATTTAAATAATCTGGAATTTTTTTGAGAAAACTCTCAACACCTTCTAACTCTCTATTTACAAATATTCTCAAAGCTTGAAAAACTTTTGCAGCAGGATGAACTTTCCCCTTTTTCAGTCTTTTCCCATAGATCTTTTCAACAATTTCCTTTAATCCAAAAGTTGTTCTAATAGCACCAAAAAGCCTTTTTTCAATAATTGCTTTTGATAACTCTTCTGCTTTTTTCACCTCCCCATACTCTTTAAATATTTTAATTAACTGATTCTCCTTAAAAGAATTAATCACACAATAAGCAGTTAATTTTTGAGTTTTATCTTTTCTCATATCCAGGTACGAATCAATATTGTGTGAAAATCCTCTTTCTTCTGATTTTAACTGAAACATTGAAATCCCTGGATCGATCAAAATACCAGAAACACTCTTATTAAAAAAATCTATTTTTTCAAAAAGATCAATATAATTGAATCTAAAGAAAGTTACTCCATCTTCAAACTCTTTTAAATTTATCTCTGCTTGTTTTATACTTTCATCATCAATATCTATTGCAATAACTTTAGAATCTTTTAAACCTTGAAGTATATAATATGAATGTCCTCCCATACCAACAGTACAGTCTATAAAAATACCTTGTAAGGAATTAGATAAAATATTTACTATTTCTTTATTCATCACTGGATAATGGAGAAAATTCATTTATAACCCCCGACACTCTATATAATTTTTCCTTACTAAACTTCTCTTTCATCTCTTTTTCTTTAAAATTCTCTTCATTCCAGATAATCAAATAATTTGCTTTTCCAAAAATACGGGCATGGTCATTAATTTCAGCTATCTTCCTCAAACCAGGAGGTATTAACACACGACCTTTTGAATCTATCTCAGTTTCAGTTCCCCAATAACTCAAAAGGTTACTAAACTCATCAAGATCAGGATTAAACACACCCATACCTTCTATCTTTGCTTCTATTTTTCCCCAGACCCTGACTGGATAAATCATTATATAATCCCCATTTAAAGAGGTTATATAAATATCATTGCCATACATAGAATCAAATACATAGAGGAACCTTGAGGGGATTCTAATTCTCCCTCTATCATCAATTTTTACATCATAACTTCCTCTAAATCGTTGCATTATCCCATTTTCTCCCATTTTCTCCCTTTATAATAATATATAATAATATAAAAAGTCAATAGAATCAAAATAAAAAAAAAATTTTATTTCAAAAATCTATTGACACACCACATATAGTGTTCTAAAATTGTAAATCAACTAAATAAGGAGTCTGTAATGGAAGGGTTTTCAGAAAATGCTTTAAAGATTTTAAGAGCTAGATATTTTAAAAAAAACCAGGATGGAGATTTAATTGAAGAAAAGCCTTCAGATCTTTTTAAACGAGTAGCTAAATACATTGCAAATGCAGAAAAAAACGAAAAAAATAAAAGATTCTGGGAAGAAAAATTTTTCAACGTAATGATGCAAAAGGATTTTATGCCAAATTCTCCTACACTCACAGGAGCTGGAAGGGGATTATGCTTATCTGCCTGTTTTGTTTTACCAATTAAAGATTCTCTTAAAGAAATCTTTGAAACTGTAAAGAATGCTGCATTAGTACACAAAGAGGGAGGCGGAACAGGCTTTGATTTCTCTAAAATTAGACCTCAAGGGAGTTTTGTGAAAAAAACTCAAGGTATTGCTTCAGGGCCTATTTCTTTCCTAAAAGTTATTGATGCAGGCACTGAAGCTGTCAAACAAGGTGGCACAAGGCGCGGTGCAAATATGGGAGTTCTAAGAGTAGATCATCCTGATATAAAAGAATTTATAACAATGAAACTGGACGGTAAAACAGCTCAAAATTTTAATATTTCTGTTTCTATCACAGATAAATTCATAAAAGCATTAAAAAACAAGACAACATACGATTTATATGACCCTCAAAGTAATAAAGTTAAGAGCAAAATGAATGCTCAAGAAATATTTGATTTAATTGTAAATTCAGCCTGGGAAAACGGCGATCCAGGATTAATTTTTATTGATACAGTAAATAGATTAAATCCTACAAGATTGCAGGGACTTATAAATGCCACAAACCCCTGCGGTGAGCAGCCTTTACATGATTATGAAGCCTGTAATCTGGGGTCAATTAACCTCTCAAACTTCTTTGACCCTAAACTCAAAGATCAATTTGATTGGGACAGGTTTAAAGAAAATATTGAAATTGGAGTAAGATTTCTCGATAATGTTATTGACGTTAATATCTATCCTTTAGAAGAGATTGATAAAATGGCAAAATCAAACAGAAGGATTGGTTTAGGAGTAATGGGTTTTGCTGATCTTCTTATAAAAATGAAAATAAAATATAATACTGATGAAGCAAGGAAAATTGGGGGAAAAATAGTAAAGTTTTTAAACAAAGAAGCAGTAATAGCCTCTCAAAAACTTGCACAAGAGAGAGGGAATTTCCCTAACATTGAAAAATCAATATATAAAGGTAAAAAAATGAGAAATGCAGCAGTACTTACCATTGCTCCAACTGGAACTATCTCAAGAATTGCAGGATGCTCCTCAAGCATTGAACCAATCTTTGCATTCAAAGTAATATCAAAAATCCTTGATGGAGAGATAAAAGATTTTCATCCTCTTTATCAGGAATGGAACAAAAAGCACCCAAAAGGACCTGTTCCGGATTATTTCATGACAGCATCAGATATCTCACCTAAAGATCATATAAAAATGCAGGAAGTTTTTCAGGAAGAAGTTGACAGTGCGGTTTCAAAAACAATAAATTTCCCAAATAAAACAACTAAAAAAGATATTGCGAATACTTATTTAATGGCATTTGATATGAAAATTAAGGGAATTACGGTTTATAGAGATGGTTGCCGTGCATTACAAGTATTGTATAAAGCTGAAAAAGAACAGCTTCGACCACAAGAAAGACCAGATTCTCTTCCATCAACAACTCACAAAATCTCAACAGGGTTTGGAAATCTATACATAACCATTTCATATTTTAATGGGAAACCTTTTGAAGTATTTACTTCAATTGGTAAAAGCGGGTACTCAACCATGGCTGATGCTGAAGCAATCGGCAGACTAACATCACTTGCCTTGAGAAGTGGAATCTCAGCAAATCAGGTAGTTAACCAGCTAAAAGGCATAGGCGGCTCAGAGCCAACCTTTCATAATGGCTCCCTTGTACAGTCAATACCAGATGCAATTGCACAGGTTCTTGAAAGACAGGTTGGGAAGGTTAATGTAAAAAAACAGGATTTAAATACAATTAAATGTCCTATTTGTGGAGCAATGTTGCCTGATGAAAAATGTCCTGTATGCCCAAATTGTGCATGGACAAAATGTACTGGCACATAAAACTGTTTTTTTACAACTTAATTTTCTACCTATTTATTGTTTGCTCTCTTTGAGTCCCTACTGAAATATATTCAACGGGAGTTTTTATGTAATTTTCAATAAATTTAATGTAATATTTTGTTTTTTCTGGAAGATCATCAAAAGTTTTTACATTACATATACTCTTTTTCCATCCAGGAAAGGACTTAAATACTGGCTCAACTTCATTTAAATAATCAATGCTTGGATCAAAAATTTGATTTTGTTCTCCATTTATTTCATAATCTGTAACAACCTTTATTTCATCAAATTCATCAAATATATCCAGCTTTGTTACAAAAACAGAATTTACTCCATTTATCATTACTGAATACTTTAATGCAACAAGATCAAGCCATCCCACTCTTCTTGGTCTTCCAGTTGTAGAACCAAATTCATTACCTTTTTCTCTTAAAAAGTCAGACTCTTCTTCAAATAACTCAGTTGGAAAGGGCCCTTCTCCCACTCTGGTGGTATATGCCTTAGATATCCCTATAACTTTTTCCACAGCTTTATGTGGCAAGCCTGTACCAGTGAAAACACCACCTACACATGTATTAGAAGAGGTCACATAAGGATATGTACCTTGATTAACATCAAGTAAAACACCCTGTGCACCTTCAAATAAAATACTTTTACCTTCCATGTAGAGTTCATTTAATAGATAAGTTGTGTTTTTTGAATGTTTTTTCAAAAAAACTCCTGATTCTAAATATTCATCAATATAACTGTTTATACTAACTTCTTCCCCATCATATGATCTTATAAGTTTACTATAATAATCATTTAAAGGTTTTACCCTCTTATAAAACTTATCCTTATCAATCAAATCTCTTATAAATACAGCTCGCCTTCCTACCAAATCTTCATAAGCAGGGCCAATTCCCCTCTTTGTTGTGCCTATCTTTAAATACCTGGAATTCTCAAAGATAATATCAAGCTTCTGATGAAAAGGAAGTATAACAGGAGCATTCATACTAACAATAAGCTTATCAGTTGAGATCCCCATTAAAGAAATATTCTTTATTTCCTTAACTAACTGAATAGGATTAATAACAACACCTTGTGCAATTATTGATATAGTATTATTAGTAAATATACCAGAAGGCAGCAAATGTAAAATTACTTTTTTACCTTTATAATAAATTGTATGGCCTGCATTATGCCCACCTTGATACCTTACAACCACATTAAAATTCCCAGCAAGAAAATCAATCGCTTTACCTTTTCCTTCATCACCCCATTGAAGTCCTAATACAAGTAAATTCACATTTTTCTCCTAAGAAAATATTTTATCAGATAGATCTTTTCTCTGCAACTAATGGTTTAGTTCAATTTTGATTTTAATTTTAAAAAATTTTTGTTATGATACTTTTATATACATAAAATTATTTTCACATATTTTACTAAAAAGTATATAATGTGTAAGTAATGAACTGTGAGTAATTCCCCTTTTTTTGAGGAAGAATAATATAATAATATTCAATCATTCCCTGCACGCAGTTTGACCCATTCCAGGATCCCATTAATTGAGGAGAGTCTTTACTCAACCTACCATTATTAAAGCCAGGTCCAACAGCTTGCCAGCCAATATTAGAAGCAGGAATAACATTACCATACTCATTTACAAAATCACCTCTTGTCTGAACCTGTAATTGTACCATCTGACCCCTTGGTACACGAAAATTTACTTGAATATGATCAGGATCATCACCCAGATTTAAGATCTTCGTAACTGATGCTTTTTTCTGTCCTATATCTTTCAAAGTCTCTAAAGGAGTAAATAATTGAATACTTAACTGCTCTCTAATCTGTGCATAAACAGATACAGTGCTGTTCCCTTCACCCATAAGGAACAGGTTCAGGGAACTTACTGCTAAAATAATAATAAAAAAATTGAAAACTAAAGTTTTATTGTTAATTGTATTTGCTTTGCGCATTCCTAAAAATTTATTAATAATCTTCATTTTCTTAAACTCACTTATCATGTAGCAAATTCGATGCCAACCCTTGTGATATGCATGAAAGCCTTATTGATGCGAGTTTCAGAGAAAATGAGTTTTTGGGCTAAATTGCGCTATGTCCGCTATCGTTACATTAATATAAAAATATTTTGATAAAATAAAGAGAAAAGCAGCAATACTTTATTTATCCATATACTGTCCGGATTAGTTACATATGTTCGGTTATAATCAAGAGATTCTGTAATGATTTTGAATATATGACTATAATTTACTTAATAGGTTTTTTAAAAGGGTATATTATATTTTTTCAGTTTTCTATATAAAGCTGGCCTACTAATTCCCAACATTCTCGCTGCTTGTTGCTTGTTATTTTCAACCAACTTAAGCACCTCTATAATATGCTTCTTTTCTGCTTGCTCAAGTGTTAATAAATTTGTAATTCGGTTATCTCTATCTACACTTCCTTCTTTTAAAAATTGTGTGATATTTTCAGGTAAATCTTTAATATCAATAAAATTTTCCTGACTGAGCATAACAGCTCTTTCTATGATGTTTTCTAATTCTCTAACATTTCCGGGCCAGAGGTAAGTCATCAAAATCCTCTGTGCCCTCTTAGAAATTCCTTTGACATTTTTTTCATATTTCTGATTAAATTTCTCCAAAAAATATCTACACAATACGTAAATATCATCCTTTCTTTCCCTCAGAGGAGGAAGATTAGCCTCTATTATATTAATACGATGAAACAGATCTTCCCTGAAACTGCCTCTTGCAATCTTTTCCCTTAGATTTTGATTGGTTGCAGATATTACTCGTACATCTACATGAATATCATGACTTGAACCTAAAGGCCTGAATTCTTTTTCCTGTAAAACTCGAAGGAGTTTTGTCTGGATAGACATAGGAATTTCTCCGATTTCATCAAGAAAGATAGTTCCTTTATCTGCAATCTTAAAAAGTCCATCTCTGGGCTTATCAGCACCGGTAAATGCCCCTTTCTTATAACCAAACAATTCAGCTTCGAACAATGTTTCTGGAATAGCATTACAGTCACAAGCCACAAATTCCTTCTCCTTTCTGGAGCTCAGGTAATGAATTGCATTAGCTACCAGTTCCTTTCCTGTGCCTGTTTCCCCTGTTATAAGAATAGATACTGAATATTTTGCAACCCTCCTTACTAAGTTAATCACATCAAGCATCTGCGGACTTTTCCCAACGATTCCACAAAAAAAATACTTTTTACTGAGTTTCTTTTCTAACAAATAGGTTTCTGAGCGAAGCTGATTCATCTTTTGAATATCTTCTAAAATAAGAATTAATGATTCCAACTTAAATGGCTTTGTGATATAATCGCAGATACCCATTTTAATCAATTCAGCGATTTGATAGTTTGGAATTTTTGCTCCAATAATAATAATGTTCATCTCAGGATCAAACTCTTTTATCTCCTGGATGTAACTGTTTTTTTCAATCTCCTCATCACTTAAATCCATAATAATGATTCGAGCCTCTTTCCCTCGGATAAATGCTAAAATATCCTCATCTTTTTTAATAAAATAAAGATAATATTCTTTAGTAGTAAGGAGCTTTTTATGCGCATAATACTTTTGAGGTGTATCAGTAAAAAATAATATATTCATTCTACCTATTAATTATTTCCTCTTTTTCATTAATTAATATATAATATAGCACTATTTCAATTTATATTCCAGAATTTTTTAAAAGTCTAACTTAAAAAGCACTTTCACTTAATCTAATATCTTCTTTACTTTTATTTTTTGGAATTTCTTTACTAAAAGCTTTATATCCTTTTTTTCTTCAAAAGGCTTAATAGAAATTTCCAAAAAAGACATATTAAATATAGTATAAATTTCCTTTATACCTTCTTCATCGACCTGGATTGTATATAAACCAGGACGAACATTATCAAAGTTGAAATTTCCTTTTGAATTTGTAAATGCAGTTCTATATAATTCACCATTTTTTAACAAATTGATTTGAATATCAGCTAATAATGGCTCTTCTTTATCAACTCTACCATTTTCATTTAAATCCAGAACCAGCTTTCCTGATATTAAGCCAAGCGGAATTAAGCTCAAATTTAACCTGATAGTTTTGCCTCGTTCTATAGTAAATTCATTCTTCTCTACACTTGGCTCGTAATAAGCAGGTACATTACGGAGATTTACAGAAACATTATGTACTCCAGAAGAGACTGAAGGTAATTTAAAATAGCCCTTTTTATTTGTTCTTGCTGCTTTTCTTCCATCTAAAAAGATTTCAACACCTTCCAGAGTTTCTTCCACAGGATCCTGTATGTTATTCTGGTTCATATCAATAAATAGATAACCTTTAACTTGCCCCTTCTTATGAAAAATATCCTTAATGCTTTTCCCATACCCACGCTTTCCCCATGTGAAATTCTTAGTTATACTGAAAAATATCTTGTGGAATCTTTGCTTCAAATCAATGGATTGACTGGCCTGCACCCTTGAATATTGATACCTTAAAGAGCAATTAATCTTTAAAGGCCATAAATTATAAGTAATACTTCCTCCAAACCCAAGTTGATTAGTCCCTTTACTTCTGATCATATCTTTATCAACATTGTAAGTTAACTGTAAATTAGCCAAAAGTTTTGATGATATTTTAAAGGTTCCACCAGCATGGATACTTAAATTGCGGTCTTCAAATATTCTGTTTTGACCCTTTTTTATATCATAATAACTATTAATATATACAAAATGCCCTTCAGGATAGGACATCCGAAGATTAAGATGAAAACGATTAAAACAATAACCATCAAAAGAGCTTAAAGAATTAATAAAATCTCCACTATTATAATTGAATCCCCAATAAAAACGTTCATATTGTTTGGAAATAGAGAGAAAAATCATATTAAATGTGTTATCAGAAATCAAAGTTTCACCCGCTGTTGACTCTCTTTTACTTTTATTAAAGCTTAAGGAAATCTGTGGCAAAGTACGTGGTGAAAAAGTAATACCATAACGATAAGTCTTGTACTCACTAACAGGCCGTTCCAGGATTTGTTCCAGATTTTCATTAAATGTATCATGGCTTGCAAAAACGAATAATCTTGATAAAAGACTATATTGTCCTGTTATTGTCATACCGTTTCTGTTAGATGCAGAAAAACTTCCTAAATAAGGAAAATTGGGTGAAACATAGTTGTAATAAATCTCGAAAAGTAGCCGTTCTCTTCTGAAATATGTACCGCCCTTAAAAGAAAATTCATTTTTTGCTTGATCTCCATCACTCAGCATATACTTTACATCTCCAAGAAAATAAAAGCCTCTTGCTAATCTCAAAGAAGTGTCTAAATTTAAAACATCATAGTTTTTCAATATATTGCCATCCTCAAAAAATGAAACATTATTGAAACGAAACCAACCTGATCCAAAAGTCCATGCATCAGTTATACGGAAAATTCCTCGAATTCCATACACCCTGGTTTTCTCTTCTTCAAGATAAAATCCTTTATAAACTTGACCCCCAAAAAAGATTAAATCTGTTTTCTTTGATCTTAAAACAATTTTTCCACCCTTTAATCCCCCGAAATGAGACGTGTTGAATGAACCAAAATGATGAAGGCTTGAAATAGGATATGAAATATGGCCATAGTCTACATTCACTTTAAATCTACTTATAGGTACATCCTTGATATTTAAACTATATGATGCGATTTGGTTTGTACTTTTACTGAAATTATAATTCATAGAAAAAGAAATAGAACCCAAATTTAAAAAATCCTGCCAAAAATTTAAATAAAAACTGTTTGAAGAAGACAAATAATCATTTTGTTGACTGCTGGTTTTATAAGTATGGTTCTGATACGTTAGGGTTAGGCGCCCCAATTCCTGTGAAAAAGAATTGAATCTACATAATACTAAAAAAAAAAAAAACAGAAAAAATATCCGCTTTTTTTTCAAGGTCTCTATTTCACTATTAGTTTGCAATATGAGGTAATTGGGATTTTTTCCATATAAACCAAAAGTTCAGCAAAATATATACCAGGTTTCAATTCTTCTTTCCATTCTCCTTTAAGTGCAAAATTAAATATTTTTCCTTTAATTCTACTTATTATAACTGGTATCTCAGCTACTAATTTACCAGTTTTGGTTTTTAATCTAAATAATTTTTTTAAGTTCTTAATTTCCTTGTTCAAACATTTAATTTCAGCTGCCAACTTTATTCTTGAAGCATTTTTACTTTCTTTCTTGGAAATATACTTAACATTGAATGATTCAATTTTTAATTTACTTGAAATATAAATAGACTTCTCAGCCTCAAACACTGCCTTTCCATAATCAATATCCGCCACTATCCTGTAATTTCCATCATTTAATTTTCCTTTAAATTCACCTCTAAAAATCCTCAGACTGTTTCTTAAAACAGATGAATTTTTTTTATTTATCTTTGTCGTGATAATGCTTTTACCTTCTAAATTTAAAATTTTCAACTTCCCCTTTGGTCTAATGTGTATATTCCCGTTGTTTTGAACAAGAAGTGTGTAAATATAGCTTAATTCTCCAGGTACTCTTTTAATTAAAATGTCCAGAATTTCAGCACCAGCTTTTACTGCCTGTTTTGGAGCTGCATAAATAGTTGCACCAATTCTTGCAGATACCATTATATGTTTACCTTTAGGACTCCTTATCTTTTTCGGAATTGTCTGAAAAAAAAGTATGCCCTGAATTTCTCCCTTTAAATCTTTTGGGACAGATAAAGTAAATCTAACCCATCTTTCTTCACCTGGCTCTAAATTAAAGGAAGTAGGATTCACACGTAAGTGATTTGATAATGAATATTTTGTAGTTCCTGGTTCATAAAAATTAATATTTCCATCTGAATTTAAATCAAAATCAGATAAATAGACATTAATTTCCACAGTGGTGTGCCCAACATTTATCAGCCGAATAGAATCAGTAAATGATTTTCCCCCTGGGATCTTTAGCTCAAACAATGAAGGAGAAAGAGAAATTGAAGCACATAGAAATGTTTCCATCATTAATATAAAAATCAACACCATAGATTGCAGACATATTCTTCTCATTACATTTCCTCCTTAATAAGTCACTAAAACATAGTTTATCTGCCAAACATATGTGCCAGGTTTATCATTTCTCTCAATCATGAGTGCAAGGTCATAAAAAAGATTATAGGTTCCCTCACCTCCACGAGAAACCATATGAGGTGAAGGTGTGAAAGGGATATACTCACTTTGATCATC
>JAUWQW010000049.1 GCA_030610885.1 Candidatus Aminicenantota bacterium
TTATATAGGTTTTTAACTGATGTTTCAGTACCCCAATGATTATCAAAGTTCACTGCTAAAGGCTTTATACCAGAATCTACTAGTTTGGTTAACAAATAACTACTATCACAGCCTCCACTAACTCCCATAATGCAATCATAATATTTACCAGAACCTTTCAACCGTTTTAGCAATGCATTAAATTTTTCTTGACTTATTGGGTATTGTCTATCTATTTCATTATGTTCTTTGCAATAGTTACAAACACCATTAGAATCAAAAGTAATATTTGGTATATGCTTATCATCATATATACATTTAGTACATGCTTTCATATCTACTCCTCCTTTTATGGATTTATCATTCTATCATTTATAATTTAGCTTTGCTTTTTCAAAAATCTTGCAGGATTACCCACATAAACTGAATTTTTAGGAACATTATTAAGAACGACACTTCCCATTCCAATCATTGAATAATCACCGATCTTTAAATTTTCTTTAATAGTGCAATTGGTTCCCAAATAGCAAGATTTCCCTATGGTTACTCCTCCAGAAATACATGCCCCACCTGCAATACAAGTATAATCTCCAATAGAATCATCATGACTTACTACTGTATTTGGTAATATGATAATATGATGGCCTATTTTTACATTAGATGTAATGGTTACATTTTGAAATATAACATTTCCATAACCAATTTTTGCCATTTCTGAAACACTCGCAATAGGATGAATGATATTTTCAAATCTTTCTAAAGTTAAACCAGTTTTTGAAATGATAAATTCTTTTTTAGTATAATTTTGAGAACTGCCAATTCCATTAACAAAATAAGAAGTTGGATATTCAACTGCGGATTTAAGTGATCCCAATACTTTAATTCCTCCAAATTTATTACCCCATTTGTCTTTATTATCATCAAGAAAACCAACACATTCATATTTTTTCATTTTCAGAGTAGCATTAATATCATTAATAGTATCAAGAATATCAATACAATTTCCACCGGTTCCTAAAATTATGATTTGTTTTACCATTATCAAACACCTAATTTTATATTCTTAAGGCATTTTTAAGTGCCATTAATGCATCTTCGGGTTTAATTAAAATTTTTTCTTTTCCTTGTATTGATTTTATAAAATTTGTTAACTCTAAAAGTAAAGGCTCTTGTTTATATATTGAATGTTTTATTGCTTTACCAGATTTAACTAATCCATTTCGCAAAAATGTTTCGGTTTTTTTTATATTATCATAATCATCATTTTCGTAGAAACAAACTTCCTGATTATAATAATCTCCAAAAACCATCCCCTCATTTCCATATATTTCAATATTCCGTTGCATCTGAGGTGAAATCCAACTAAATTCAGAAGAACCTTTGATGTTATTTTTTATATTAAGTAATACTTTTACATATATTTCCTGCCCTTCTGATTTTATTATTTGTGATTGAATTTTTTCTATTTTACCACCTAAGTAACTGATTATATCAAAATCGTGCACTGCTAAATCAACCAGAACACCTTCCGCTTTTCCCAACAATCTTTTGGGGAATGGTCCAATCCTTCTTGTATTTATAAGATAAATATTACTTAATAAATCGTTGTTTATAAAATCTTTAATTTTTGTTACAACCGGATTAAACCTTTCAATATGACCGACTGTAAATATTATATCTTTTTTTTCTGCGTCTTCAATCATCTCTTCTGCATCTTCAATTGTATGTGCTATAGGTTTTTCTACGAGAACATTGGCTTCGTATCTTATTGCATCCAGGACATTTTTTTTATGACTAATAGGTGGCGTGGCAACAATAACCCCATCAGGTTTTTCTTTCTCAAGCATTTCAATATGATTTTGATATGATTTTGATATCCCGAATTGTTTTGAGGCTTCTTCTAAAATTTTTCGATTAGTATCAGAAATTATCACTTCATTAACTTCGGGAATATTTTTTAACACCCTTACATGGTTCTTTCCCATTAAACCAGTGCCAATAACTGCAATTTTCATTCTTTATGCTCCTTAATATTTTTCCGGATATTTAATTATATCTTTTGCTAATTCTTTCATACCTTCTTCTACAGAGACTTTAGGCTTCCATCCCAACAATTTTTCTACTTTTGAATAATCC
Organism: Candidatus Aminicenantota bacterium; assembly: GCA_030610885.1. Taxonomy (GTDB): domain Bacteria; phylum Acidobacteriota; class Aminicenantia; order UBA2199; family UBA2199; genus JAUWNT01. The sequence goes on from JAUWQW010000049.1 coordinate 2,116, forward strand.
GCCCTTCTTTCGTTAACAATACTTTTCTTCCCTGTGAATATTGGTTTAATATTTTTTTTACCACTTACTTTTATAAGAATATCAGCCAGTTGAGCAACTGTAGTCGATTTGTTTGTACCAAGATTAAATATCTCGTTTTTCACATTGGATTCCAGAGCTAATACATTTGCTCTTGCAATATCTTCAACATTAATAAAATCCATCGATTGTTTCCCGTCTCCATCTATTATGGGTGATTTATTATTCATTATTCTCTTTAGAAAAAGAATAACAACATTGGTATAGTATGCATCTACATTTTGCCTCGGTCCATAAACATTAAAATATCTAAAACCGATATAATCAATATTATGAAATCTTGAGTAAAATTTAGCAATATTTTCTGTTGTATATTTCCCAATACAATAGGGAGTTATTGGCTTAATGGGACTCTCTTCAGTTATTGGAAGTTCATCGGGATTACCATAAACGGAAGCAGAGCTTGCAAAAATAACCTTTTTTATTCCTTTTATTTTTGCTACTTCAAATACATTACTTGTACCAATAACATTTATATTAAAAGACTCGGTTGGATTTTGCAAACTTTTATTAATACAATCAGCAGCCTGATGAAATATGGTGTTGACACCTTCGCATGCTTCAAATAACCTGGATAAATATCTGATGTCACCCTCTATTAATTCTACTTTTCCCTCATCAATCAATGATTTAAATTTTGATTTGTCACCTCTATAAAGGTTATCAAATAAACGAACGAAATAACCTTTTCCTACTAATTGTTTTGTAATGTAATAACCTATAAAGCCAGCCCCACCGGTTATTAGTATTTTACTCTTTTTTTGCATTTTAAGATCCCCTCATCTGTTTTTTAATATGACAATTTAATTTCTCAACCACAAATTCAACCTCTTTTTTTCGTAACTGATAATATAAAGGAAGAGCTAATGAATGATCGAATAAAAATAAGGAGCTGGCACATTTATCATCACTTTTATACACAGGTTGAATATATGAAGCGTAAGTTCCTATCTGAGTTTGAATACCTTCAGCTCGTAATGATAGAACCAATTTGTTTCTATCAATTTTTTTATCCAATAGAATAGCATAGGTTTGATATACATGGTAATTATTTTTGTGCTCAATAGGTAAAGTTATAAATTCATTATTCCCTAACAATTTATTATAAAGGTTGACCAGACTTCTTCTTTTTTGTAAAAGTTTAGGGTATTTTTTTAATTGTTGTAGAACTATTGCTGCATTGATATCGGATAATTTGTAATTATAACCTAATCTTTTAAAAGACGGAATATTTAATGTATTTTGACGTGTAAATGCCGATTCAATACCAAAACAAGATAGTGACTTTATAATAGTTGCATACTCCTCACTATTTGTCACCACAATTCCCCCTTCCCCAGAAGTTGCATTTTTACGAGCATGAAAAGAAAAAACAGTAATATCTCCAAATGAACCAGCAGGCTTTCCCTTATATGTTGCTCCCATTGCGCAGGCTGCGTCTTCTATTACTCTCAGATTATTTTTTTCTGAGATTTTTAATATTTTATCCATATCAGCCATCTGCCCAAATTGGTGAACAACAATAATAGCTTTTGTTTTGTTATTGATTTTTTCTTCTATTAAATTTGGTTCAATGTTGTAGGTTTTTAAATTCACATCAACAAATCTAGGTTTAGCACCACAAAACATAACTGAATGTCCGGTAGCTGGAAAGGTATAGTCAGAAACCAAAACTTCATCACTTGGTTTAATACCTATTGCCAATAAAGATAAATGAAGACCAGCTGTACAATTATTTACAGGAATAGCAAATTTAGTGTTTGTAATGTTCTTTATATATTCAGAAAGTTCCTTTCCTTTCGGTCCCTGACCTGCTACCCAACCTGAATCAAAAGTTTCTTTAACTGCATTAATTTCATCTTTATCAAAATAGGGTTTTGTAAGATAGATCATGTTTATCCTTTTAGTTTTTTAATAATTTATTAATTTTTTTTCATCCCTTTTTATTTTTCCGAGATACACATGTAAACCAAAACCTCAATTGAAATTTCCTAGCTCATTGATATCGAATTTTGCTGTAAATGTATTTATATAATCCTTCAATCAAAGTTTTTATTTTAATAAAAATTTATAACTTTTTACAATGAAAATGCATATTTATTACTATTTCTTCTTTGCAGATATCACAGTAATATCTCAATTGTTCATTTAATTTATTTATTTTTGTCATTTTATGGCCCATTTTACATACAAATCCAATGATTCTGGCAGGGTTACCCATAACCAATGAAAATGGAGCAACATCTTGAGTCACTACAGATCCCGCACCTACCATCGAATATGGCCCGATCACATTACCAGCTATAATTGTGGCATTTGCTCCAATTGAGCAACCTTTTCGTAAAAGAGTTTTTGTTATTTTCCAATCTTTATTAAATGCACGAGGTTGTAGATCATTTGTAAACACAGCATGCGGACCAATAAAAACATCATCTTCAACAGTTAATCCCTTGTATAATGAAACATTATTTTGAATTTTGACATTATCTCCAATTATTACATCTAAATCAAGGTAGACATTTTTACCTATAATACAATTTTTGCCTATTTTAACATTCTCTCTGATCTGTACTTGATTCCATATGCGTGTTCCTTTTCCAATTATTGCACTTTCATTAACGTTGGCTGTTTGACAAATGAAAACATCTTTTAAATTTTTTTGTTTCATAACCCTCCTTTTTATTGAATCAAATTTGAAAATTTATTGATATTATAATAGACAATGCCACTCTTTAATCATTGTTTTTATATAATCAATTTTATTTTTTTTTCTTTATAGCATTATTACGACATTATCCTTTATATGGTGTATTTCTATTATATTATTCTCCCCGAAATTTTTTTATAGCATTTACTTTTAATGCACGTCGAATAAAGCATTCTGAGAGGAAAATATAAATGCAAGTAAAATAAATCGTCACCTCCATTAATGTTAGTCCAAAAAACTGATGGGTTGTAAAATGAGCGATTAAAAATCCTAAAAAAGCAAATATAAGTATTAAAAAAATCGTTCTATAGGGGCTATCCTTAGAAAACAATCCTTTTATCTTAAACATCATCCTAAGATAGTTTAACCAAAAATACAAAAATAAAGTAAAACCAAAAATGCCTACCTGAGCAACAAGAGAAAAATTGCCAACATCATCATCTAAAGAGGATCTAGCTCTATCAGAAAATCCCCATCCAAAAAAAGGGTTCTCTGCAATGGCTTTCATCACTTTTGGCATTCGATTTTCAATTTTATGCTTAATTTGTTGTGTGGAGAGCGATCCCTGTTCACCCAACTCAAAAACTGAGGTGACCCTTTCTGCACTCTTGGTAAAACTGTATGAAACACGGGGATTAAAGTTTATAACTAATATTAAAATGATTAGCAATAGGCTTAATGGAACCATCATTTTACTCAAAATTCTTTTTGATTTATATAAAAACATCAGTAGAATGAGAGTAAAAACCACAAACCATATTCGGGTTGCAGTCAATAAAATAGTAAAATAGCTAAAAAGTCCAACCAAAATCAAATAATTACTATGATTCTTTTTTAAAACGGATAGACTTAAGGATGTAATAAAACAAATCAACAATAATTCAACACCAATCCCATTCCATCTTTTCACGCCCTCCATACTAATCAAAAAAATATCTCTTAAAGGTCCGGGATTAAAAAGTTGAACAAAATAATCGCCCGTCATATAAAAATAAATCCCAAAAAAGAATACCATAAACACAAAGGGAAATAAAAGATAGAAAAATTTCACCATTTCTTCCCAATTTTTCAGTAAAAACGAAATTGAAATAAAATAAGAATAAAATAAAAATTTTCTTAAATAGAATGTTAAAGTACCAAGGGAAGTACCATAAATTAATAATGACAGGATTAACAAAAGTATAGAATAAATAAATATAAATATGATTGGCCGCGAAAGAATATAGCGATATTTATGTTTCGAAGTGATTGCCTTTACAAATGCCGCAAGCATGAATATATCGTTTGTTGATAATGATATCCCAGCTGATAATGTAAATAAAGGAAGGCGAAAAGGGGCAGTTAAATCATTATTAAAAAAAAAGTTTCCAGGGTCTATTAGCAATATAAAAAAATAAGCAAGCCAAAGGTAATCTTTCTTTGATTTAAAAAAAACAATTGAAACTGAAATAACGAGCAAATGCCCGACCGGTTTTGGCAAGACATAGACCACAAATATTGTTGAAATAAAAATAAAAAGTATTGTGGCACAATCTTTGATTCTTTCATTTATTGTTGTTGTTTCGATTGTCAATGCTTGGGTAGTCATTTAAAAAAAATCCTTATGGCTATTGAGCTTATTTTATTAATCCCAACATCTCTTTCAGTCGGATCTCATAGGTGTGTTCTTTTTGTACTTTTTTATATGAATTTTCAATGTATTTTTTTCTTTTCTCAGGGTATTTTAGAAAATATTTTATTTTATCTTTTAAGTCATTTATATTATAAAAGCATACCAATTCGTCTTCATTAAAATAATCATCAATATCTTTGCGGTAATCAACAATCTGAAACCCCTTTGCTCCAGCAATCTCAAATGTTCGTTGCTGAAATGTTTTTATACATTGAGGATTGGGAAGGTTAAGATTTATCTTTGATATTTGATATAAAATATTCAATGCCTCAAATCCAAGTCTTTTTCCTGTATGACAATTTTTAAGTTTTGGGTGGTATTTTAATATTTCATGTTCCCATCCAATATCTCCCCATATTTTTAAAACTAAAATCATAAAGCTGTGATAAAGTTCATGCTCTGAATACAGCTTCTTCTTTCTTACCATAAGAGGCACTAAAAAATGATATATTACATTTATACTTTTTTTATCCTGAATATTAACTGAAATAAGTCTAAATTGTTTCTTAGAATAAGTACCAACAAGATAGAAATCTTTGTAGTAGCATAACTGCTCCTCCTTAAATAAGAAAATTTTGTGACTAGTTGTATAAAACATTTTCTGAAATCACTAATAAATTTTTTAAAAAAAATATATAAGGTAAAAAATATATACCCTAATTCTAATCTTCTCCATCTAAATACCACGTCCTCAAATAACCATTTTCATCAATTTCTGCAGTTTTTGGTAATTTCCAATTAGTATTATTTTTCAATCTATCTTCGTATTTATAAGCAGACTGTACAAAGATTTCATTCCTTTCCTTATTTTTTTCTAGTATAGTTCCTTCGTATAAAGTAATTTTCCCAATATCTGTCATTAAAGCATACATTGGCTTTATTCTTCCAGATATTTTGCCGCTATTTGTCAATTCCCTGGCTAATCGTAAACCTTTTTCAACAGTTGTGCGGAAATGATGCATTCCTCTCATTGGTACACAATGAAATAGATAATGTGGTTCAATGCCTATTTCTCTTATTTTATTATATAAACACACCAAGGTTTTAATATTGTCGTTTATACCTTTTAATAGAATATTTTGGGAATAGATAGGCACTCCCATTTTTCTAAACTTATCAAAAATCTCAATGGTTTCAGGAAATAATTCTGCAGGATGATTAATCTGTGTTGCAAGTTCAAAATCAACTTTATCCTTATGCTTTTTAAATATTTCAAAAACATTGTTATCAATTCTGGAAGGATCATGGTGTGGTAATCGAGTAGCAATTCTAATAATTTTTATATTAGGAGCATATTCAATTAAAACCTCTACTAAATAGTTTAATCTTTTGGGGACTATTAACGGGTCACCACCTGTAATTAAAACCTCATTAACCTGGCGTTTTGTATTATCACTACCACAAAATTTAGCAATATTTATAAGCTCATCTTCTTTCAGAGTAAAAATATCATAATTTGCTCTTAAACAATATCTACAATGAGCCGCACAAACCATTGTCGGTTCAATAACAACAGATTTTGAATAAAGCCTTTCAATTCCATGTATATGAGATTCAATATCTACATCTGCTTCCCAATGCCTAACATTTTTTTCAGTTGATTGTTCTTTTTCTTTACCTGATATAGCATATTGTAAATACAATGCTTGATAGTCCTCTGAATTTTCCCCTTTTTTAATTTTTATTTCTTCTATTTTTTCTCTTAAAAAGGGAGATATTTTTTCTATAAATTCTCTTTGTTGTTTTTCCCCAGCCATTTTTTATACCCCATTTATTTTGTTTTTAATAAATATGCAGGATTACCAACATAAACTGCATTATCTTCAATATTTTTAACAACAACAGCTCCCATTCCTACTGTAACATTTTTTCCTATTTCAATATTATCTCTGATACTTGCGTTAGGTGCTATTAAAGTTTTTTCGCCAATTTTGACATTACGGCTTACTATAACACCTGCAGTAATCATACAACTACTGCCAATTTCACAATCATAACCAATTTGTACTAAATCATCAATTTTAACATAATCATTTATAATTGTGTTATCAATTTTTGCACTCTCGATTGAAGAATTTGCTCCAATCCAAACATTATTACCAATAATTATTTTTCCTATATGGGGAAAATGAATTGGATTCCCTTTTTCATCTAGTTCAAAATCGTAGCCTTCACTTCCTATTGTAGAATTATCTTTAATTATGCAATCTTTTCCTATTTCAACCCGACTGGTTATTACTACATTATTTAATATTTTAGTGTTAGTTCCAATCGTTACTTCTGGTCCAATAACAGTATTTCCTCCAATCGAAACATTTCTTCCAATTTTAGCATCTTTATGTATCTTTGCAGTTGATGCAATTTGAGTGACTTCATATTCAATAAAAAATTCATTAATTATTCTTATCAAATCAAGTTTAGGGGAATTTGTTTTGATATAAGAAAAATTTTCGACGCTTCTATCTAAATTTTTTGATGTTAAAACAAGAATATTCTTATAATTTTTTAATCTCTCTATTGGAAATTTATCGGTATCTAATAAATAAAAGAACGAATTGTCCTGAAAATTCTTAATAGAAGACGGTATTCTTATAATAAAATCTTCCCCCTTAAGATCATGATTTAAAAATCCGGCTATTTCAGATGCATGAATATCGGGTGATTTTAATTTATACATTTTTTCCTCCTGATTTACTTTTATCTAAGTTTCAGCCCATTTAATAGCTAAAAAAAAGAATTACAGAAATTTTATAATGTTTTAAAAATTTTCCTTGATTTTCCTTCTGTTCTGGCTAATGCCCCTTCTTCCAAAAAATCAATATAAGGTTTAATACCAAGCCTAACCTTAAAATTATTGATTAAATTTTCTTTAAAATCATTATTAAGTTTAAAGGGATCTTTTAATTCAATTTTTAGAATGATATTATCGACTGGATCTGTTTTATTAATATGTATCTGAAAAACTCCGGTTAAAAATTCTAAATTCTCACCAATTACTTTTTCTATTGCACTGACAAAAACATTTACCCCTTTTATTGTTATCATATCATCCGATCGTCCAATTACTTCAAATCTAAAACCTCTTTGCCCACAACTACATGTATCAGTGGACAGTATTTTAATGATATCATTTGTACAATAGCGAATCAAAGGTTGTGCTTCTCTACATAAATTTGTTAATACCAATTCACCTTCAATTCCATCTTCTATAGGTAATACTTCGCCAGTTTGATAATTAAGTAATTCAGGATAAAGTACTCCTTCACCCATGAAATGAAGTCCATTTTGATTTTTACATTCTGCTCCAAACATACTTAAAACATCTGCCATTCCATAATTGGCATTCATAGCTTTTAAGCCCCATATTTTTTCTATGTTTTTTCTAAATTCTGGATTCTGCAATCCTGATTCTGCTCCAAATAAACCTAATTTTAGTTCTAAACCTTTTGGGTTAAGATTAAATTCTTCTTTCAATATTAATTCTAACTTAGCTAAATATGAGGGAGTACAGTGAATTGCGGTGGGTTTTATAGACAACATTATTTCAATTAAATTCTTTGAATTTCCAACACCAAAGGGAATGACAGCTGCTCCTGTTGCTTCCAGACTTTGATGATCAGTAAATCCTCCCATCCACATATTATAACTTAAACAATGTACAACGGTATCTGTTGGCCTAAGACCTGAACTTATAAAACATTTTTTACCTACTTTAACAGTATTATTTATATCATTTTGGGTTAATGCAATTATCAATGGAAGGTTAGTTGTTCCTGATGTTTTATGAATTCTTCTAATTTCTTTTTCAGTTACACATAAATTTGAACCAAAAGGAGGATTCTCTTTCTGATCAGCAAGTATTTCTCTTTTATAAGTAAATGGAATTTTTTTAAAATCATCAACAAGAAACTCTTTTGAACCAAAATGATCCCCTAATTTCTTTTTGTAAAAATTACTATTATTTAAAACATACTTTATTTGGTTGCTTAATTTTTCATTCAAATAAATGGTATTCATATCCATATTAATAAGCCTTTTATTTTTTGTTTTCATTTTTTATTTTGAGAATTATTTTATTAAATATCTTTAAAAAAAGCTTTATTTCTAAAGTATGCTAATTATTTTTTTTTAGATGATAAAATAATCATTTTATATATTCAAACATCTCTTTTATACGGATTTCATAAGTATGTTTCTCTATTACCTTTTTATATGAATTCTCAATATAACTTTTTCTATATTCAGGATATTTTAAAAAATAATCAATCTTTTCTCTTAAATCATTAATATTCTTAAAAGTAACAATTTCATCTTCAGTAAAATATTTATCAATATCTTTTCTGTAATCAACAATTTGGAAACCTTTTGCGCCTGAAATCTCAAAAATTCTTTCCTGAAAAGTAGTAATACATTGTGGGTTTGGAATGTTAATATTTATTTTTGTTATTTGATATAATTTGTTCAATTCATTAAAATCTAATCTTTCTCCGGCATAAGAATATTTTAGCTGTGGGTAATAATTAAAAATACACCTCTTCCACCCATTATCCCCCCAAATTTTTAAGCCAAAATCGTTTATTTGCGCCAATATACCCGCTCTATAAGCGCCTTCTGCTTTGATGCCATAAGAGGCTCCTGCAAATGCTATGTTACTATTATATTTATTGACATCTTGTTGGACAACAGATATTGGTTTAAATTGTTGAGGACAGAAAGCTCCTACCATGTGAATAATTTTAGCATCCGGCGCAACATTCTGGATGTTCTGTCGCCATAACATCTCTCCTAGAAACAAATAATTAAAATATTGAAGAGTATAGGGGAAATATTTAAATCTTGTAGAGTCAAAGGGATAATCAGCAAGCCAACATATTGTAGTAATTCCTAAATTTCTAATTTTTCTTAATGTCTCAGGGAAAAATCTGGCATTTAAAGAAAGAAATATATCAGGTTTATACTCATTAATAGTTTTAATTATTTTTTCATTATATTTTTGTTCCAACTTACTATTTATGTATGCTTCAAATTTCTTGATTTGCCGCAATTTTAAATAATAAGTAAGTTTATATACATCTTTTTCTTTAATTTTATATACATAGTATACATCATGCCCTAATTTTTTTAAGGTTTCTCCTAAAAAATCTAAAGTCCCACCTACCCATTCTCCACTTGGAATTAATATTTTCATTTTTTTTATTTTGACTTTAACGTAAATTATTGAATCAATTGATTACCCCAGATATATTTTCCGGAATCTGGACCACAATTGAATAAAAGATCAATAATGGCACAGTTTTCTAAGAATTCTCCCCATAATTGGGAATATACTGGATATTCTAGTTCAAAGTATTCCAATTTTACTTTTGTTTTTTCCCAGCGCTTTTCCTCCATGTAATCTTTTGCCCGGGCTCCAATAATATATTTAGTAGCTCCAACCTTTTCACAAATATCGATTAGCCTTTGAGTTGGATTTATATTTTCAACTCCAAGTGCAGACAATCTTTTATATTTTGTGTTCTGAATACCAAGAAATGAAGAAATGTTTTCAATTAAATAAATATTTAAGTCTATTAAAAATTTCCATTCCCGTGTATACACATTTTCAAAAAAATCAGAGTATTTATTAAAAAAGGGGGAGCTTTTATAATTTTGTAATATACTTTTCCAGTGTTTTTTTTTCCAGTTTTCATTATTGTTAATCTTTACATCTTTGATTAATTGACCGAACCTTCCCTTCTGTAAAACAGGCACAGTCAACCATATATATCCATTGGGCCCTTTAATTCTATTCCTGTTCATATGACCATTCTTTACAAATTGGGTATCATCCATGAACAAATACAAATCCGCCCGCTTTACTTGATGAAAATGTTTCCGCAAAAACAGATAAAACGGCTGCATTATGACTACATTCATTGTTTATATTTCTCGTTAAAATCCTTTCTAAATAAACTTACGAATACGACATCTTTATATTTCCCATCCTGCCAAATATGTTTTTTCAGTTGCCCTTCAACTTTAAAGCCATATTTTTTATCCGAATTTAATGCAATATTATTATCAGAAATATCAAATGAATATATTTTATGTAAATTAATTTCATTAAAGAGGTAATTATAAAAAAAGAAAGAAATTTCTCTGTAAAATCCTTTACCCCTGAATTTTTTTAATAAAATAATGCCAACATCAGCATTCCGATTAATATAACTTATGTTCCTAGCCCCAACATATCCGGCAAATTCACCAGTTTCATTATCCTCAATGGCAAAATAAATACTAGTTCTAGTTCCATGAGGATACATTGTAGATATCCACTCTTTTTCATTTTCAATATTTGTAGGAAATGGAGAACCAGCAAATGCCTTAATAGCTTCAAAGTCAGACCTTAGTTCACACATTTTCTCAGCATCTTCTAGTTTAAAAGACCGAAGTGTTATCTTTTCACCTTTGATCATTTTATCCTCCTTTACTTGTTTTAATAAAACTTGATGCCTCAATAATACTTTCATAATCACCAAGATCAAACCAATATCCTTTATGCTCACTGTAAGTTGAATTCTTATGATTTAGAATATTATCTCCCGAATCACTCTTCAAATTGTTATGAACAATATAAGGCGCTATGACTCCAAAATTTGTAGGTGGATTAGGATGTTTATAATAAAAACTTTCCCCAACCGGATCATAACACCCCATCAGGGACAATTTATTTTTATCCGGAACTTTGTAAAGAGAAAAAACCAGGTTTACATTCTCTTTTTGGAAAACATCGATAAGCTTATCAATCTCAATGTCGGATATATTATCACTGGGAACCAAGACTCCATGTTTTTTGGTCCCGGTTATTTTCTTGATATAGTTCCATCCGGAAAACATGTCAAAAACCTGATTATCATCCTGAATAATGGTTGGGTATCCAGTTTGTTGAAGTTTTTTATCATTTTCTTCATTGGTTAAAATGATGATTTCATCAATTCGTTTTGATTTCTCCAACATTTCCAGACCATATTGAAAAACCGGACGGTCATAAATGGTAATAAATGATTTGGACATATACCGGGTGATTTCACCCAGTCGGGTTCCCCGGCCTCCACAGAAAAGCACTCCTAAAAATTTTTCCATAGAATTTCAGTGCCTTTAAAACTGAATTTGACATCCAGAGCAATGAAGTTGGGATATAGTTCATATTTTATTTTTTCCTTTACCTTGGGTTCCCGGGCAAAACCGAGTAAAAATCCCCCGCCTCCGGCACCCAGTATTTTTCCACCCAACACTCCTTTCTTTTTAAGAATATCATATAATTGTTCAATGTAAGGATTGGTAGATTGCTGGTTGGTGGATTTTTTTAAAATCCAGCCTTCATGCAGGAGTTTACCCAGTTCATCGATATCAGTATTCTCCTGTTTTAAAATGTTCAAAAATTCATGGGATAACTGCAGAAGATCATCAAAATATATCCTCTTTTGTTCAGATCCGATGTTTTCGCTCAGATTAATCTGAATATTCCGGGAATCTCGGGCCAGGTTGGTAAAAATTAAAAACAATCTATCTTCAAAGTCCTTCAGCCTTTGATCCGAAATATCAACCGGCTCAACACTGGTTTTTTCTGAGTCGAATGTAATGGAATTCAAACCCCCGAAAACAACTGCATACTGGTCCTGTTTACCGCCAATGGTTCCTGAATCACTCTCCAGTTGATAGGTTAGTTCAGCCAGTTTGTATTTGTCTTTAATAGCCTCATTACGAATTTCACTGCATCCTTTTAATAATGCACTCATTAGAGCAGAAGAAGCCCCCAGCCCACTGCCAGAGGTCATGACATCAGAAGTAATCACCACCTCTACCCCTTTAAACATGCCAAAGTGTTCCATAGCCACACGGGAATAAACATGCTTAATGCGGCTGGTGATAGATTCGGTTTCAATCTCAGCATGATGCACTCGAACATTGGAATCAAACATATCTTTTATTGATACATAGACATAAAGATCGGTTGTGGACGATACCACATGACCGGGGTTACCCTGAGAATAATAAGATTCCAGATCGGTCCCTCCTCCTATAAAACTGATCCGAAGAGGAGCGCGCAAATAAATATGTTTTTTATTGTACAGCATTATATTTTTCCTTTTAATAAAAATTCAATGTATCTTCTTGTACCCTGTTCAACCGTAATCATGGGTTCAAATCCCAGCAATTTCTTGATTTTTTCAATCGAGGCGCACCGTCGCTTAACAAGATGGGGATCCGCTTCAATATACTTAACTCTGGCTTTTTTGTTTAAATTTTTTTCGATCAAAGCCAGCAGTTGTTTTAAACTAGTTTCCTTACCGCTTCCCACATTGAAAAATTCATTTTTCACATCTTGATTAAACATAGCCAGAATATTGGCCCTGGCTGCATCCGATGAGTGAACCAGGTCCAGAGTTTGTTCACCGTTTCCATACATGGTTATTTCTCGGTCTTCATGAATGGCATGAATCCACTTTTGAAAAACCTGGGTATAAAAGGCACCCAGTCCTTGGCGTTCACTGTAAATATTAAAATAGCGGAAGCCCACAAAAGGAAGGTGATGAGAATATGCCCATGACTGCATCAATGCCTCCTTGGCAATCTTTGTAGCCCCGTATAAAGTCTGGTTATCAAATGGATGATCTTCAGTCACCGGTACAAACCTGGGATTGCCATAAACAGAAGCTGAAGAACCGTAGGTCAATTTTTTTACTCCAAATTTAATACAGGCTTGGATGATATTGAAAGTCCCAGTAACATTGGTTTCAATGGCTTTGTGGGGAAATTTATTGGAATCCATGATCATCAAAGATGCCTGGTGGGATACATATTCGGACTTGTGTTTTTCAAAAATGTATTTGACCATTTCCCAGGAGCCGATATCAATAGTCTCCAGCTCAATGCGATTGTTTTCCAGATGATCGGCAATATTGCAGTATTTACCATTATAAAAATTATCCACCACAACCACCTGATGACCCAATTCCACACATTGATCCACAATAAAAGAGCCAATATTCCCTGCTCCACCTGTAATAAGTACTTTAGACATTATCTACTCCATTCTTTGTTTTTAATTTTTCATATACAAATTTTACTGATTCAACCACATATTTGATATCCTCTTTTGAATATTTTGTGCAAAGAGGTAACGTTAAAATTCGATTCATTAACCATTCGGCATTTGGTAAATGAACGTCCGGGTACTTCTTCAAATAGTATATATTTTTGTGAACCGGATAAAAATGAAGATTGGTTCCGATGTTTAATTGTCTCAGTTCATTCATAAATTGATCCCGATTTACTTTTTCATCCAGAATTGTGATCACATAAACATGGTTGGCCCATCGACCGAATTCGGTCTCAAAAACCGGGGTCTGGATATAATCCAATCCGGAAAAAAGTTCATTATAGTATTGGATCAAAGAATTCCGTTTCTCAATCAATTCTTCTTTTCTCCTGAGCTGTGCTAAACCGATGGCCGCCTGAAGGTCGGTAAGATTAAACTTATATCCCGGCACTACACACTGGACATGGGGAGAACCACCCTCTTCGGAATACCGCTTCCAGGAATCCTTGGGTAGTCCATGGTAAGACCATATCCTGCATTGTTCAGCCAATTCGTCATCATTGGTGGTAATCATACCACCGTCACCAGTTGTAATGTTTTTGGTGGCATAAAAACTGAAGCAAGACATTTTTCCAAACTGACCCACCATTTTGTTTTTATAAGATGAAAAAACCGCATGCGCCGCATCATAGAGAATCGGAATATTATATTTTTCAGATATTCCGGAAAATCGGTCAATATCAACCGGCAGACCCGACACATGAACCGGAATAATAGCCTTTATTTTTGAACCATATTGTTTGATATACTTTTCCACATCTTCCACTTTTATATTCAGGGTATCTTTTTCCGCATCACAAAATAAAGGAGTGGCATCCAGCTGTTCCACTATGTTGGCGGTCGACTGCCAGGTGATTGTGGGAACAATCACATAATCTCCTCTTTGAATCCCCAAAAGCTTGGCAGCAATGAACATGGCAGTAGTACAGGAGCTGGTAGCAATGGCATGTTTGACCTCATGATATTGGGCAAATTCCTTTTCGAATTGTTTGACTTTGGGACCCACACTGATCCATCCGGATTTTAGGCTATCCACCACCTCATTGATTTCTTCATCTGAGATATCCGGTACAGCCAGTGAAAGAAATGAATCTCTTTTCTTCATCTTTTGATATTTTCTATTTTATAGATATTTTGCATTTTTATCTTTCTCAGAAAGAATTGGCTCCTTGATGGGCCAGGAAATATTCACTCTGGGATCATCCCATTTTAGGGTCTTTTCATTTTCCGGATCATAATATTCAGACATCTTGTAATGAAATATACAGTTCTCACTCAAAACCAGGTGGCCGTTTCCAAAATTCGGCGGTACCAGAACCTGATGACGGTTCTCATCGGAAAGAATAAAATGCTGCCATTTCAGATACTGAGAAGAATCCTTACGCATATCAACCACCACAAAATATATCTTCCCGAACATACACTGAATCAGTTTCCAGGTTTTATTATCATAATGAATGCCCCGGAGAACATTTTTTTTTGAAGTGGAAATACAATCCCGTACAAAATTAATTTTGATCCCTTTTTCTTTCAACTCATCCAGATTAAAGGTTTCAACAAAAGTCCCCCTGTGATCTTTATGAATATGTTGTTTGAATAAAAATACTTTATTAAATTCAG
Organism: Candidatus Aminicenantota bacterium; assembly: GCA_030610885.1. Taxonomy (GTDB): domain Bacteria; phylum Acidobacteriota; class Aminicenantia; order UBA2199; family UBA2199; genus JAUWNT01. The sequence continues at coordinate 17,335 of JAUWQW010000049.1, forward strand.
TTTGTTCTATAACCATTTAATTAAAAATATTAATTATCTGAGTAAGATCATTTTTGAAAATCATTTGCAACAAACAATAGAAAATTATTGGATGTAGAATATCGAACAAAGAATATAGGTTAGTGGTAAGAGGTCAGCTATGATAAGAAAAACTCTCCTATCTACTATCTCCTACCTCCTTTTTACTTTTGCCTTTTTACTTTTGCCTTTTTACTTTTTACTTAAATTAAAGCTCCGCCCTTACCCTTTTTCGGGTATTTGCATAAAAAATAAATAAACATCATATTAACAAGTTCTTTTAGAATGCCTTTCAGTCAACTTATATAAATTTATTGTAGAAAATTCATGTAATTTTATCAATAGAAATTATACATTTTTTAAATTTTATGATTTAATTCCAAAATCCAGTTAATTGGAAGTGGCAGTCTACTAATCAGAGGATTAGGTTAGAGGTAAGAGGTATTACTTCCTTTTGCCTTTTTACTCTTACACATCTTCAACCACATAACAATTCCTTTTTCCTGAATATCATCAATATATACAAGCTACTGTCAAAATAATCCTACCTGTGCCAACATAAGTAATAATAATTGAATATTATAGAGTATAAAAGATATATATAAGCAATTGATTTTTTCTGTAGATGTATTTTATTTGTGACAATTAATAGTAATGAAATTAGAACTAACGGTACTAAAAAATACCTTATTGCATTAATAGTGATACCAAACTTAATTGTTGGTAAAAATATAGAAATAATTGGATGAATGAAAAAAAGTCCTAATATCAAATGTTTTTTAATGAACCTATTATCTTTTTTTAAATTGAAAAATAGTAGAAAAAAAATAAAAGGGATTAACAATAACATATACATATTTTGTTATGCCTCAGTTGAAATTGAACAAATACGATCAGAAAACATTACTTATAAATATAATTTATCTTGTTACCTATCTTTTGGAATTCCTTTACCAAACAATAATCCTGCCCATACATATAAATATGGTAACACTGGCAATGAATATCGATTCATACTGTGAGTCAATAAATGAAGAACAATATAACCGATTACTATTGAAAGAATTAATAATATCTCTTTACGAACTTGTATACTTGATTTTTTTATTATTTTTTTTAAACCAATAATGGAAAGTGTTATAAGAATTATACTATTAATAAGTTTTAAAAATGTTTCCCAAGTTCTTGCTGACATTGCAAAATAAAAAAATGGGCTAGCAATAAATTTTTGAAAAACCAAAAGAGGCTCATTATATACAAAATATAAATTCATAAAAATCAACCCCTTATTTGGAAATTTGTCGAAAAAATTCTTTCTCCATTTTTCAATATAAGCTTTAAGAGAGAGGTCATTTCTATAAGCTATAGTGTATTTCTTAAATCTCCCCTTATGGAATTGTTTTGTTTTAATAACATAATCTGTCCAAAAAGTATCAGACACTAAAAATGTTTTATGAACATATTCATATGTCCTTTCAACTTTGGATAAGTTAAGATCATATTTAAGTTTAGTGATATTATCCTGAATTATATAAGATCCAATTCCTGCTATAGCGAAAATTATTGATATTATTATTATTTTTTTTGATTTAACAAAAATAATACTAAAAAATAACATTATTATTGGAATAAAAAGAAAAACAGGTTTGATGAAAAAACTAAGAAAAAAAACTAATAATGAAAATAATATATATTTTATTTTTGTGGTTTTATAGTATTGTAATATGAAGTAAATGAATAAACCTAAGAAAAAACATAAGTAAATTTCTGGTGATGATTTAAAAGTCCAATGTATCCAAACAGGGTTAAATATAAATATTAAACCACCAATAAGAAATTGCTTTTTAGATAAATAATCTTTTGTGATGTTGTATAAAATCAACAAAACTCCATATGAGAATATCAATGTTATCAAAATTCTAATAAACGGTTGTATCTTTAACGGAAATAAAAATAGGACCGAGAAAATAAGAGGTAAAACAGGTCCCCTGAATTTATGAAACAAAGAATGACCATTTACAAAATCTTTTGAAATATTATAATAACCATCATCTCTTAATATTAGTTCTTGATAATCTATACCTTTCAAAATAATTGTTAATAACAAAATTAAAATAAGAAAGAGATGAAAAGCAAATAATTTGTTTACACTTTTATTTTTAAACATATTCACTTCCTTTATTATTTTTTGTATTCACCTATACTTTATGAAATTTTTAAGCATATACCACAAACTTGGAATATGTATTATCATATTACTATAACTCTGATTAGCTAAAGGACAGTAACATTTTTTATCTTTAATAAATTTCAAGACTTCTTTCAATTTTTCAGTATTATACAATTTATCATAATCATAATTAAATTCTCTAATATTACCCATAGAATGAGCATAACCCAAAACGCAACAAGGCCAGATGTCCCCGTCATAATTTAAGTGAATATTTGATATTCCGGCATAGCAGGGAATAACCTGCTTTTTCTCACGAAGTATTTTTACGACTAGATCGTAATAAACCAATCTCATTGATTCCGTAGTTTTTGCGAGGGATTTTTTGTTTTTTAAGTTTGATTTAACCTTTTCCTTAAAATTTTTCATAAGTCTTTCATACACTTCGTTGCTGGGGGTTATGTCTTCACCAATATTGAAAAACTCCTCTCGCTGCTCAGCAATCTCATTTCGATAACTCTGGACTTCCTGCTTATGAACCCAATCTTCTATCTCATCAAGAGCATTAATATTAAAATTTGAAACAACTGTCCCCAATTCAAGGTTAAAATTTGGATAGACTTTTTCAACTGTTTTTAATCGTTTTATTGTCTCTTTGAGCTTTTCAAAATTGCCGGGTAATCCACGAATTTCATCATGTTTTTCACCAATTCCATCTATGGAAGGCTTTACTGTAAATGGTATATTAGAATCATATTTATTGATTGTATCTAATATCTGTCTCGTTGTTTTCTCTATCCTCTCCGACATAAAGGCATTTGTTGGAGTATGAATAATGCGCGGCTTCAAGTATCTTAAAGCTAATTCTACAATCTCAACAAGATCATTTCGAAGAAATGGTTCACCGCCACTGAAATTCAAAAAATAGCAATATCCGAGGCTTTTAAAAAATCTCTCGATTTCATCGATCTTCATGTCCAATTTTTTGATTTTCTGAGGATTCTCTTGAAAATGAGCGCCGATGTTGCATGTCTTACAGTGAGACTGGCACATACCTGTAACTGAAAAAGTAAGAGTTATCGGACGGACGGCCTTCGCTAAACCCCGTCTTGCCAACCTGTAATTGATTGTTTTAGGAAATATTTCTAATATGTAGTCTTTGCTGTTCATTTTTAATCCTTGTTTGAAAAACTTAACACTAAATTTTTCACAACATTCACATCGTCGTTATTGATTTCCTTAAATAGAACCAAAAATAAGAAATAGCCAAAATATAAAATAATAGCCTTGATAACAAAATTTACCTCAACCCCATTTATTCCATAAGCAATCAGGAGCATAAGAAATATCGAACCAATTACTTTAACAATACTAACTACATTTAATTTCATGTTTAATCTTCTTTTTATGAAACTATATGACAAGATTGCTACAACACCTGCTGAAATAGTCGTCGAGATAGCGCCGCCAATCATTCCAATTCGCGGGACAAAAATTATGTTTAAAACGATCGCTGTTATAATACCTATCAATGAATATCCTATCATTAATTTTTCTTGATTAATTCCTATCATTATATGAGAAAATATAGAGATTAAACCAAGGTTTACTAAGCCAAAAATAAGTATTTTCAGAACATTACCGGCAGGTTGATAACCTGTGCCATAAATCAGGCGAACAGCATTATCCGCGTAAAATGAAAATAAAACGATCATCGGCAATACAATCAATAATGAGTACCGGATTATTTCATTAATATATTTTCT
>JAUWQW010000065.1 GCA_030610885.1 Candidatus Aminicenantota bacterium
ACTCAATGCAACCTTTATTAAATAGTAAAGAAAGAGTTCTAATCTCTAAGTTTTTAATAAAAAGTAATAATATTAAGCGTTTTGATGTTATTGTTTTTAATAAACCCAATGAACCAAGAAAATTAATAATAAAGAGAGTTATTGGATTACCAAATGAAACTATTAAAATAGAAAATGGAGATATTTATATAAATAATACCATATTAAAGCAAACTTTTTTATTCAAAGAAAAAAGCTTTTCAAACAAATCTATAAATACTAAACCATTAAAAATACCTGAAAATTATTTTTTTGTTCTTGGAGACAATAGGAATAATAGCAATGATTCCAGGACATTTGGAGCTGTTTCAGAGAAGAATATATCTGGTAAGGTTTTTCTGCGTTACTGGCCATTATCAAAATTTGGAAAGATCAAATGAAAAAATCAGTTCTTGTTATTATTGCCACTTACTTATCAATAATTATAATAGGTGCTCTTTTATTAATGTTACCTGTTTCATCACATACAGGTTCAATAGAACCAGAAAATGCATTATTCACATCAGTATCAGCAATCACAGTTACAGGACTTATTGTAGTTGATACTTCTACATATTTTACATTTTTTGGACAGCTGGTGATCCTTATACTTCTACAGTGTGGTGGTCTTGGTTTTATGATGTTTTCAACTATTATCATTTTAATGGTGGGCAAATCAATCTCTTTAAGGGAGAAAATTATTATAGAAAATGATTTTACAACAGGGACATATAAGAGTATAAAAGAGTTAATTAAAAAGGTATTTTTATTAACTATCGGATTTGAATTAATAGGATCAATTATACTATTTTTTCAATTTTCTAATATGGAACTTAAAACCAGGATATTCTCATCTATTTTCCATTCTATATCAGCATTTTGCAATGCAGGATTCTCTACTTTTAGCAACAGTCTTGAAAACTACACAAATAATCCTGGAATAAACATAACTTTTGCAGTTCTTATAATTTCAGGAGGATTGGGATTTTTAGTTCTTAATGAAATATTTTCATTCATTAAAATAAAAAACAAACACTTTTCTAAAATTTCCTTACATTCCAAATTGGTAATCATAACGAGCATTACATTAATTATAGTTGGTTTCTTAATAATATTTATTGAAGAGCTCTTAAATAAATCCAACAACCTTTCTTATAATTCAAAAATCTTATCAGCGCTATTTCAATCCATAACTGCAAGAACTGCTGGATTTAACACAATTAACCTTAATTTACTTTCTTATGCTTCAATATTCTTTATTCTAATATTAATGTTTATAGGAGCATCTCCGGGATCAACTGGAGGAGGAATTAAAACATCATCTGCAGGTATGGTAGTTGCATATTTTCGTTCAAGATTAAAAGGAAAAGATAAAACAGATATTTTTTATAGAAACATCCCTGTAAAAAATATAGAAAAGGCTTTTTTAGTAATAATAATTTCATTGATACTAATTTCAATTTCATTTTTACTTTTACTATCTTTTGAAACAAAATTCAAACTAATTGAATTATTATTCGAAGTAATTTCAGCTTTTGGAACAGTTGGTTTAAGTCTTGGTATTACTGCGGAACTATCTTTGCCTTCAAAAATAATAATAATGATTACAATGTTTATAGGACGTATAGGTCCTCTTACTATTCTAATTGCTTTAAGTAAAAGAAAATCAAAAGCAGTAATTAATTATCCTCAAGAGAATATTATGATAGGATAAGGAGATATAATGAAAAAATTTGCAGTAATAGGATTGGGCAGCTTTGGTTCTAACCTTGTAAAAACTCTGGCAAAAAAAAATGTTGAAATAATTGCAATAGATATTGATGAAACAAAGGTTAATGAAATCAAGGATGTTGCAACTCAACCAGTTGCTATGGATGCTACAAATAAGGAAAACTTAACTTCCATTGGTATTACTGATGTTGATTGTGTTGTAGTTTCAACTGGTCCCAGTTTAGAACCAAGTATTATGATTGTCTATATTTTGAAAGAATTGGGTGTAAAAAAAATCATTGCTAAAGCACTTTCAGAGGAGCATGAAAAAATTCTTCTTCTTGTAGGTGCAAATGAAGTTTATTATCCAGAAAGAGATATTGCAAAAAAAATTGGAACTCAATTGAATTTTAACAATTTACTGGATTACCTACCAATTGAATCAGGGTTTGTTATTCAAGAAATTGCTCCGCCAGACTCTTTTATAGGCAAAAGTCTCGGTGAAATCAATTTAAGAAAAAAATATAATATAACTGTAATAGCAATAAAGTCTATTATTCCAGAATCCAGTACTATGAACCCTGGAGCTGATTTTTTAATAAAAGAGAGCGATATAATGATCGTATTTGGATCTGATGTTGATATTGAAAAACTTCACAAAAAACTCAGCCCATAGGAATTAAATATTTACAAAAATTAGAAAATTAACATCTTAGATCAGTGCTTTCCTCCATAAAGCATTTTTATACCATGTTCCAGAACCGGGATTACCAATTTTGTGCAGAACGCAACAGCTTTTACAGAACCTGGGAAATTAATTACTATTGTATTTTCCTTTACTCCACTAAAAGCTCTTGAAAACACAGCGTTTTTTGTTTCCTTATATGATTCTATACGTAGCATTTCTGATATACCGGGTAATTCTCTTGTGCAAATCGATTCTGTGACCTCAGGAGTCACATCTCTTGAAGAAATTCCCGTTCCTCCAGTTGTAATAATATAATCAACACCTATTTTTTTCTCAACTAACTCTTTTATTTTCTCTTTTTCATCAGGTACAATAAAAAGAGAAACCTCTGCATCTATATTAGAGTTATCAATAATTTCCTTTATTTTAGGACCTGATAAATCTTCATACTCACCTTTATAGGCTCTATCTGAAACTGTAATAACCGCAATCTTTAGCACTAATTTTCCCTCCTTTTATAACTTTTGCAAAAATCCCCTGTTTTGGCATAATACATTCACCCACAGCATCATAGATAGCACACCCGGAATGGCACTCTTTCCCGATCTGAGTTACTTCCAGAATAACTCCATTTATGATAATTCTGCCACCCACCTCAACTCTTCTCCAGTCTATCCCCCTGGTCACAATATTTTCAGCAAAATCTCCATCTTTTATCTCAAATCCACGAACCCGCTCCCTCATTGAATCTATAGCCTCACCAGCAAGGAAGGACACCTGCCTGTGCCATTTACCTGCATGGGCATCCCCCTCAATCCCATAATCCTTTCTCAACTTAATCTTTTCAACCGGGTGTTTCTGTGTCCCTTTCCTCTCCGAAATATTTACCGATTCGATCTCAAATTTCATTTTTCACCTTATTCTCTAATTTTATATCTGAAATAATCATATTTTTATCAACAGCCTTACACATGTCATATATGGTTAAGCATGCTATTGAAACAGCAGTTAAAGCTTCCATCTCAATCCCGGTTTTTGCATTGCAAACTGCTTTTGATCTAATATTAATTCTATCTTCTTTTATATCAAAATGAACATCAATCTTATTGATAGGAATATTATGACATAGAGGAATCAATTCGAATGTTTTTTTTGCACCTATTATACCTGCAATCCTTGCAATTGAGAGAACATCCCCTTTTTTTATCAGGTTATTTCTGATCATCTTAATTGTTTCATCTTGTAAATAAATTGTCCCTGAAGCAACTGCCTCTCTATGAACAATCTTTTTTCCACTTATATCAACCATATTAACTTCACCCTTTTCATTCAAATGAGAAAACTCCACCTTACCCTCCTATTTGCCAATTTTGTCTCTTAAAGCAATGTGTACCATTTGCTGGTTTATTAATTACTGCCTTTTTTATACTTTCTGAAATATTATTAAAATCAACAGGAATTTCCATATCCGAAAACAAGCAGGATTTAAAATTACCATTTGCAGTTAATCTTATTCTATTACATAATCTGCATGGAAGGGGCCTTTCAGCCTTGTATAATCTGTTAATACTACTTAAACTATTTAAAGAATAATGATTAATCCTCTGCAAAAGTAATCCCTTTTTAACACAGAATTCTTTCATATCCTCTACTTCATCATCATTTATTTCAGGCATAAGTACCATATTTAATTTCGTACCTTTAAACCCAGCTTTCATTACAGCATCAATCCCCCTAAAAACTCTTCTTATATCACCTATTCTCGTTATTTTTTTGTATTTCTCAGGATCAAGTGTATCCAGAGAAATATTAATACTATCAAGCCCGGTTTTTTTCAATTCAAAAGCCATATCCTCCAATAGAACCCCGTTTGTAGTCATTGTAAGCTCATTTATCCCATCAATTTTTTTTATTTCTCTTATAAGATAAGAAATTCCCTTTCTCACAAGCGGCTCCCCTCCAGTAAGCCTTATCTTTTTTATCCCAATTTTTACAGCCTCTATTACAACCTTAATAATCTGCTCATAAGACAATATTTGATCGTGTCTAAGACGTTTCACTCCGTGCTCAGGCATACAATAGTAGCACCTCAAATTACACCTGTCAGTAACAGATATTCTTAAATAATAAATTTCCCTGTTAAATCTGTCTAACATTTACATTAGTCCCTTTTAATATTTCTTTAATGCCTATTGGAATCTGAAGCAATGCATTTGCTTTTGATAATGAACTCAAATGTGCAGATCCATGATACTCTATAATATCAACAAAACCGTCTCTGTAATTCACAGGTATATATGAAGCTCTTTTGGTTTTTTTTCTACTGAAATTTTTACCCATTATTCCTTTTATAAAAAATGGAGAATACTTATGCCCAATCATGTTGTATATAAAAGGTTTTACAAAAACCTCAAATAAAATAAAAGTTGAGACTGGATTTCCTGGAAGGCCAAAAAATATCTTTTTACCCATTGTTCCAAAAACAAAAGGTTTACCTGGTTTAATTGCAACCTTTGTAAAATGAAGTTTTACTCCCAGATTCTCAAGAACTCCGGGCACATAATCATAATCACCCATTGAAACACCACCTGAAATAATCAAAACATCAACTTTATAAAAAAGATCATATATTTTTTCCCTTGTTTTCTCTATATTGTCTGGTATAACACCTCCATATTTCGTATTAATACCAATTTGAGCAAATTGAGCTGAAATAGAATAAGCATTGCTGTTGTAAATCTGACCCTTTAAAAGCTCTTTTCCCGGTTCTATAATTTCTGAACCAGTAGTTAAAATCCCGATATCAGGGTTTTTATAAATATCAATCATATCAATTCCAAGGGATGCGATTATTCCTACTTCTGAAGCTCTTATCTTTGTACCACATTCTAATACATTATCTCCACATTTAATATCTTCCCCAGCATAACATATATTTACCAGATCATCATCTTCTATTATTCTAATGAATCCATCTTTTTCTATTGTTCTTTCCTTTATTACAACTTTATCTGCTCCTTTAGGAACTATAGCTCCTGTCATTATTTTAGAACATTCACCCCTTTTAATCTCTTTTTTTGGTACTATACCTGCTGGAATGATCTCAATGACCTTAAATCTATCAGAATCATCTCCTGAAAATAGGGCATATCCATCCATAGCTGACTTATTATAAGGAGGCATATCAATTCTTGCAACAATATCCTGAGCAAGAACTCTATGTAAAGAATCTTTTATCTTTATTTTTTCTATCAATTTATGAGATTTTACATTATTCAGTATTTTTTCTGCTTCTTCTATTTGTATCATTAAATTTCTCCTAATGTTTAAACACCTTTAAAGAAGAGACTTTAAAAGTAGCCCACAAATTATCTCCAATCTTAATATCCATCTCCTCAAATGATTTTCTTGTAATATCAATACTAATTCTAATTCCAACATTTAGTATTACTTCATACATTGAAGATTTTTTAAAAAAGTTTTCAACTTCTCCAAAAAATGAATTCCTTGCAGATGATTCAATTTTGTTTTTAGATATAATAATATCATCAGATCTTATAGCAACATAAGCAAAATCAGCCCTTTCAATGGGTACAATTATGTTTAAGTTGTTTATATTAAGTGTATTGTTCTCAATACTCCCCCCAAATACATTTTTGTAACCAATAAAATCTGCGATTTTTTTACTTACAGGGCTATTAAGCACATGATCAGGTTTTCCACACTGTACAATTCTGCCATTTATTAAGATTCCAATTCTATCTGCTAATGATAGAGCCTCTTCAAAATCATGGGTTACATGAATAAAGGTTGAACATGTTTTTTTATGTAATTTAATAAACATCTCTTGAGTTTTTATTCTGGAATTTCGATCAAGAGCTGAAGTAGGCTCATCAAAAAGAAAGATATCAGGTGATATAGCCATAGCTCTTGCAATAGCAACCCTTTGTTTTTCTCCACCTGATAGATTAGCAACATTCCTCTGTAAAAGTTCATTTATTTCAAGTTTTAATGCCAAGTTTTCAACTCTTGATTTGATTTCATCTTTATCAATTTTTCTTATGTTCAATCCATAAGCAATATTCTTAAATACATTCAAATGCGGAAATAACATGTAATCCTGGTAAATAAACCCAATTTTTTTGTTTCTTATCCCATAAATTTCTCCGGAATCAGGTTTTAAAAGACCAGCAATAATTTCAAGGATCAATGTCTTTCCAGCACCACTGGGTCCAACAATAACAAAGAATTCACCTTCTCTAATTTCAAGGTTAATATCTTTCAACTCAAAGCCCTTAAACTTTTTACTTATGTTCGTGATTTTTAAATTCATTTATCTTCAAATATTCGTATAAAAATAAAAACAATCAAGCTGATCAATATCAACAAAACAGTTACAGGTATTGCATACTTAAGCCCAAAATTTTGAAATCTTTCGAAAATCAGTACAGGAGCTGTCATTGGATGATATGCAAGTATAATAACTGCTCCAAATTCTGATATTCCTCTTCCCCACATCATTAAAGAACCTGAGATTATTGATTTCTTAACCATAGGTAAGCTTACTGTAAAAAAAGCCTTGCATTGAGTCGCACCAAGAGTAATTGCTGTTTTCTCATAACGTTCATCAATTAATTTAAATCCATCTTTTGCTGCATTAACTAAAAAAGGAACTGAAACAAAAAACATTGCTATTGATATTGAAATTTCTGTTCCTATAACATTGATCCCAGTTGCTTTTGAAAATAGAGAATTTCTTCCCCATACTGTTAGTAAAGCAATACCAGCAGCAGTATGAGGGATAATAACAGGAAGATCAATGAGCCCCTCAATAATTTTCTTACCCCAGAACTCCCTTCTCGCAAGAAGATATGCAAGAGGTACTCCTGTTATTAATGCAATAATTGTTGCCCAAACAGAAGCCCTGAAAGTTAAAAAAATTGATAAATAAACCTCTGGTTCCTTTGATGTTAGAACTAATGTTGAAGGATCTGTTGAAATCATCATCTTAACAATTGGAATACCAATGAACAAAATAAGTAAAAATCCAAGAAAAGAAAATATAACTTTAAATTTCATCTATCTTTTTTTAAAATATTTTTTCAATATTTCTGGTAATTTGTTATAATTATCCACATTTGGATAGATTATTTCAGGTTGTCCATTCTCTCTCATTATTTTCTGACCCTCTTTATCAAGCAAAAATTCAATGAATTTTGCTCCCAAATATGGATTAGAAGCATCCCTTAGCAATGTAATTCCATAAACCATTGGAGCACCCCTTTTTTCAATAAATTCTCCGGGTTTTTTTCCTGATATTTTTAAGGAAACTGACCTATAGAGATCAGAAAGATCCGGAGATTTCAGGTTAATTTCATCAGGAAGCATTACATATTTTGCCTTATGTTGGCATGCAACACTCTGATAAATAAAAATATAGTCAAGTTCATATGCTTCAAGCATTGCAATCAAATCTACTTCTTTAGGCCTAATATTTTTTTTTGGCATTTCCCCATCTAATTTCTTAAATAATCCAGGGACTTTATAATACTTTTCCGATAATTTCCAGGTTAATATTGTTCTGTATCCACAAGGATCAGCATTTGGGTCTGAATGACCATATTGAACATCTGGTCTTAATAATATCTTGTACCAATTTTTAGCATTAATTTCATCAGAATACTTACTTTTTTCATTATACATAATTGTCATTTCATTTGTTGTAAAATCAATACTGAAATCTGCATATTCAGGTATTAAAAAATTTTTTATTACCTGTGTATCTGCAGAAGCCATTATATCAACTCTGCGCTTCAAATCAGTTATTTGTCTTGCACATGTTCTACTTCCATGAGCTTCTAAAACAACTTTTACATCAGGATACTTTTTCATAAAGTTCTTAGCAATCTCTTTAAATGGAATTGATAAGGAACCAGCATGAAGAACCAGGATTTCATTTTTTTTTGAATTTTTACAGAATGAATTAAGAAAAATAATTGGTAAAATAAGAAATAAACAAATTTTTTTCATTATACAACATCCATCCTTAAGGAAAGGGGAATGTCAAATAATTATGAAATTCTCCTTTCCATAATGGGAGGCAAATCTGTTTCCAGGTTTACCCTATCGGCTTTAAAGCATAGTTTTAAAAGCCTTAGTCTTTAAAGCTCGGAGAAAAATAAATAATATCAAAAAAAACAACCCAGGTCAATATCTAAAAATTCTTTATCATTTAAAATTAACGCTAAAATGAAAAGACCTTTCCTCTGCTAACTTCTTTTTATATTGTTATATGCAAGATATTATATTGATACAAAAAATTTGGAATATTCATTTTCGAATGATTTCCTCAGCACACCAATAGCCGCTTAAAATGGCTCCTGTGAATCCATGTCCAGGTTCGCTCCAAGCTGAAGCAAAAAATAAATTGCGTATCGGCGATTTAATCTTTACGCGTTTTCTGCCGGTTTGACTCGGAATTTGTGCATAACCATAGGCTGTGCCATCGGGGTTAAGTGTGTACCGTCTGATTGTTGTTGGCGTGCCTACTTCGTAATACTCTATTTCATCTTTAATACCAGGTATGAGTTTATCCAGCCGGCCGATCAGAGTTTGTGCCGCTAATTCCTTCCGTTCTTTATATTCTTCTTTTCCCAGGGAATCCCAATCCGAGAGATAGTCCATTGCTGAAATTGCGCCTACGCTTTTCCCCTCAGGCGCTAGGCCGGAATCGAGCTGGCTGTAGTCCACGAAAATAAAAATCCGTTTTGAAAAATCCGCGTGGTGATATTCATTTATGTCCCGTTGACTGGACAGGCCACCATCGAAGAAGATTGTGGAGTAGCTGCGGTTTCCCAGGTCTTTCGGAGGCTTTTTAAATCCAAGATAAACTGATAGTATAGAAGGGCCGATTTCCAGATCCCCAACCGCATTAGACAGTTTCGTTTTCGCATGTGTGTCTTTAAGAAGCTCTCCAATCACATTAGGCAACGCAGCATTGGAAACTATACATTTCCCATAAGCAGTTTGCTGTTCGCCTTTGGTTGCGGACTTTTTACTGTACTTCACTCCAATTGCGACTCCATTTTCAATGACGATTTCATCGACCGTATGATTGTAGATGATTTTCCCATCGTGATCTTCAATAATTGAGGCCAGGTAATCCGAAAGCATTTGCGATCCGCCCTTAATAAAATAACCTCCACCACTGAAGAAACTCCCCTGTGCCACAGAGTAATACAAAAGCGTCATCGTATAGGGATCATCATGGTAGTAACCGAGATTGGCTAGCAGTACTAATTTAAGGTCTTCATCATCGAACAAGGCATCCAGAAACTTGCCGACAGTAGTATTCTCACGAATCATCAAATTAGGAACCAGGAAAGGGAATAAGGGCATTGAGAGCAACATACGCCATTTTTGACGGGGCACTCTAAAAACTTCTTTTCGCAGTGCAAGTATTACCTTAAAAAACTTGAGGATGCCCTTTTTTTCTGCAGGAAAGCGTTCTGTTAGAACCTTAATAGCTTGTTCGTAACTATCCGGAATAGTTATATCAACTCCAGGCTTAACGAACCGATAAAATTCAGGGACGCGCTTAAACTCTAAATTATCCAGGACACCGAGTTCCTTAAATGCTTTTAGTTTTGGATCACCGTTGTCTAATCCATCGATCATGTGCAGGCCTACTTCGACTTTAAAATCTTTCCTCATGAAAGTGGTCGCACATCCGCCTGGAATGCTGTGTTGCTCAATGAGGAGGACTTTTTTGCCTTCTCTAGATAATTTTGCCCCAGCAGTCAAACCGCCCAATCCGGCACCAATGATGATTACATCGTAGCTCATTATTACCCTCCTTTCCTCAGCTAACTTCTTTTTTATTGTTATATATAAAATATTATATTGATACAAAAAATTTCTAATGTCAACAAACTTTTGTAAATTTAACAAAAAATATGTTCTTTCTATAGAATGTACGTTAACCTGCATTTTGGAACGCAGCGGAAAAATGTCAAGTCCAACACCGGCTTGCAGACTGACGCTTCCAGCGATCAGCTACAAAGCCGATTCGTTAGGTGTCATCATTAATATATGTTCCTTGCGATAGAACCTCTAAACTGACAGGACTCTTTATACCCCAATATATTGGACCAGCTACTTCCCCAAACGCATTAACTAATATACAGACTACTATTGGTATCCAGTATCCAGAGAATAGTATGTCAACACCATTTAATAATGATTCAATGAAAGACATATCGTTGAATAGAAAGCCTGTAGCCACAAATATACCTAATGCTCCCGACAGCGACCAATAACCAAATTCAAACATTCCAACAATTACTGCCCAATACATATGTTTCCTATCAAAGTAGCCAATTAGAACCCCCACAGTTAGCCCTTGAATAATAGATAATAATGGAGTAATCAATATAATTCCCAATAGGAAATAAAGGAATACCGCAGGTATTATAATTATTAAAATAAATGTTATTGAAGTAAGTAAAAATTTATTTGCTACCCATAGTTTTAGTAAATTCTTAAAAGGAGGATATCGAAACTTTTGAATTTGTTTATTCAAAAACAACTTGTGCATTTTTTCTGCGTACTTATTTCTTTTTCTAATGAGTGTTATTCCAATAATTACATTAACCCAGATAATTGAATATAAAATTATAAATATGGTAATCAGTCCAAAAGGCCTCATGATTTCTACTTTCTCTATTAATACATAACTCCTTTTTATATTGTTATGTACAAGGTATTATTCTGACATACAGAATTTTTTATGTCAATCAATGTACTGGTAAGGGGTTCAAGATTTTGAACCCCTTCAATTTATCAAAACCATTATTAATAAATAGGCATCTGCTCCTATTTTTCACATATTCATCTCTTCTTCAATCTAGGGATAAACATTGGCACTTCCTGCATGTACTGTTTATAATCTTTGCCAAAGCGAGCAAGAAGCATTCTTTCCTCGTAGCGCGAGATGTAATATAAGAACAGGATGGAAATAACCCACACTAATACAGCAATAAGTGATATGCTCAGCATCAGAAGTCCAAGATAGAGCAGGATCTCGCTCAGGTATATTGGATGCCGAACAACATTGAACACACTCTTCCTAATAACACCAGGATTCTCTCTCTTCTCACCGAATACGATAGACAGACCCTTTATTGCTAGAAAACCCGATAAAACCAACAAAACTACTCCAAAAGGCATCCTAACACCAAAAGGAATATAGTCATTAAGGAAAGTTGTGTATTTTAGAAGGAATATATCGAATATCCACGTCACTGTAAATAAGCAAGCCAGTACCATCTGTCCAGCATCGCCAACTGTATGCTCTCCTGTAAGATCATCCCGCCTTTTTTGTTCTTCCCTATATGTATGTTTTTTAATCATATTATCTCCTTTACCACCTTCCGTTTCTTAAAGGAATGTGCGCTAACTTCTTTTTATATTGTTTTAGAACAAACTTTTTTATTTTGGTAAATAGTTTGAAATACCTGAATTAATAAGTGCATTATCAATTTCCTTGTTAAACTTTTCTATCAAAACAATAACATCTCGTTCTGTTAAAGATTCTACAATAGGCATAAAAGAGTAAGCACCAACTATTTTAGTATTATCCGTATAAAACCATGTACTTATATTACATAGTCCGTTAGCCTTGTTAACAGCAGCAAGTTGATCGACTCGTCCACCCCATCCTGCCTTTTTCATAACAAAAAAGCTTTGAAAAGATATTATTCCCAAGGGTTTTTTCAAGTTTAAAGCAAGATTATGTAAAGTTTTGTGAGTTCCAAATACTTCATTTTCACCCTCTTTTTCTTTATCACGTTTATACCCTAAACGCAACATGATCCCATTTAGCCAATCAAGATCAATTTGCTCGGGACTCATTGTTTGATCAGAAGAGACTTTGCCACCACAATTTGGGCAAAATTTTGCATTACCTGTAACTTCTTTACCACATTTTTCACATTTCATGAATTTCTCCTTTTTTGAGATTTATTTTCAAAATAACTCATGCTTTATTTTACCTTACCAATTTTCATTTTTCAAATTTTTTATTAGAATAATTTTTTAAAAAAAACTAGCTAATATTTTGAAATAATATTAATCTTTATTTCTTGATATTTTTATTATTTCAGGGAAGATGTTTTTTTTTCTTATGAAAAACCTGGCTATTCTTTTTAGAAGAAAAAAAGAGGCACCAAGAAATGTAAAACTAAAAATCAAACCTCTCAGATCATTAGAAATATTTAAATTAGAAATATCAGGTAAAAAATATCCAATAACCCCACCCATAACAAACATAAATAATGGAATACCATATAAAAGTAACGAGAATTTATATACTTCCTTTTCTGAATATTTAAAGATAACTTTATCACCTATTTTTGCATTAATTGGATTTTTAACTTCAATTTTTGAAAGGTCTCTGTTCCCTGTACACATCCATGAATGAGAACATGTAGCACATCTTGCTTTATTGAGAACCTCTACTAAACTCTTATTATCCCTATTCTCTAGGACTATTCCTTCTTCGAAATTCATTTAAAATCCAGGTTGTGTAACAAAAAGATCAGGATATTTTTTCTGTAATCTCTCTTTTAAAAATCTCTCTGTGTCTGTTTTTAAACTAAAATTTACTAATTGTTTTACAATTTCTTTAACATAATTATAGTCTATTTTAGTAAAAATATTCTTAATTTCAATAATTGAAAGAGGACTCATTGAAAAGTTTGTAAAACCCATACCCAAAAGCATTAGAGCAGTAAGTGCTCTACCTGCCATTTCACCACATACTACAACCTCTTTACCAATTTTTGAAATTTCATGCTTTATCTCAAACAGAACCTGAATAACTGCAGGATGAAACGGGTTAAAAAGATAAGAAACTGAACTATTATTTCTATCAACTGCAAGCAAATATTGAATTAAATCGTTTGTTCCAATTGAAAAAAAATCGACCTCTTCTTTTAGATATTTAATTAACTTAATAGCACCTGGAATCTCTATCATAATGCCAATTTCAACTTCTTTACCTGGTAATTTTTTCTCCATTTTAAGCTCACTCTTTAACTCGTATATCATTTTCTTTATTGAATGAATTTCCTCAATTTCTGTTATCATTGGGAATAGAATTTTTATATTGCCTAATTCATTTGCCCTTAAAATGGCTTTTATCTGAGTTTTGAATAATTTTTTCTCTTTAAGAAATAATCTTACAGCCATTTTGCCAAGAGCTGGATTTTCTTCTTTAACAGATTTAAAATAATTATAACTTTTATCCCTGCCTACATCAAATGTTCTTATAGTTAATGGATTTGGAAAAATTGTTTGAGCAATACTTTTATATATCATGTATTGTTTATTAGCTGAAAGAGCTACAGACTCATCTGAAAAAAGAAATTCTGTTCTATAAAGACCTATACCCTTTGCACCATGGGACTGAACAAGGTCGATTTCAGTTACTAATTCTATGTTTGCTAAAAGATTGAATTGCTTCTTATCTTTTGTCATATCAGGCAGCTGAATAACCCTGTCAAGTTTTTCTTTATATGCCTGATATTTCTTCTTTTTTATATAATATCTATCTAAAATTGTGTTTGATGGATTTATTATAATTTCACCTTTTAACCCATCAACAATCAAAAAATCATCATTTTTAATTATTTCAGTTGCATTCTTTGCATCTAATATTGTAGGAATTTCTAAAGTTCGAGCTAAAATAACAGTATGGGAAGTCTCACCACCCTCATTTAATATAATACCCAAAAGTTTTGTTCTTGACATTAAATTAGCTGCAATTGAAGGTGGAATATCATTAGACACAAGAATAACATTTTCTATATCTGAATCAATTTGTTTTTCACTCTTTTTTAGATTTCTTATTAGTCTATTTAATACATCTGAAATATCACTTCTTTTTTCCCTGAATGTAATGTCAGAAATATTTTCAAAAAAATCAATATATTTTTCATCAACCTGCTTGATAGCCCATTCAGCCCTAACTGAATTTGAAGTTATTAAATTTTTTATCTCATCTATTAAATTTCCATCCTTTAAAAGTAAATATTGAGTTTCAATTATTAATGCTGAATTCTTTTCCATTACTTTTTCAAGATCATTATATATTTTTTTTAATTGTGCTCTAGTCTTTTTTACAGCATTGTAAAACCTTTCAATCTCAATATGAATCAAATCTTTTTTAATATTTTCTTTAAAGATAACTTTATTCTGACAATTGAAAAGTAAAGCTTTACCAAAAGCTATCCCTGATGAAACTGGTTTGCCCTTAATTTTTTTCATTAAAATTAATAATTTTAAATTTCTTTAACACTGTATATTAACAAGAAATAACTCCTAACTCTCCTCATCAAACTTTCTCTTGAATAGGTTCTTTATTTCTTTAATAGCTCTCATTTCATCTTTACCATCAACAATAATTGATATATAGTTACCAATAGAAGCAGCCAGAGTTAAAATACCTAAAAGGCTTTTTGCATTTACTTTATCCTCATTGTAAACTATAAAAATATCTGAATCAAAGGTGTTTGCTAAATGAGATAATTTTGCAGCTGCTCTTGCATGAAGTCCTAATTTATTAATTATTTCGACTTTTTCTTCTCTCATTTGATTTCTCCTAGATATTCACCTATTATATTTACACCCTCAATAGCACCTTTTTTTACAATTTTTGCTAATTTCTTAAAATCCATATTCTTTTTTCTATATGTAATGAATTTCAACAGTCCCGGTAGATTAATCCCAGTTATAATTTCAATATTTTTATTAACAAACTTAAAACAGATATTTGATGGCGATCCTCCAAACATATCCGTAAATATCATAATCTTATCTTCTTTGTTCTTTTCTATAAAGTCCTCAACTTTATTAATAGCACTTGTACCATCCTCTTTCCAATCAAAGCATATACATTCTATATCTATGCTCTTTTCAAATATTTTTTCACAAACTTTAACTAATTCTTTACCTAAACTCCCATGAGTTATAATTAAACTTTTTATCATTTTTCTTCCTTTCCATATATGTGTTCTATAAATGATTTTTTTCCATTCTTTCTTGAAATAAAATACTTTACAGCTACTTCAATTAAAGTTGATAGATCTCTTCCAGGAGCAACTGGAATATCAAACATTGGGATATCTTTCCCAAACACTTGAAAATATAAGTTCTCTTCCCCAAGCCTATCATACTTCTTCTTGTTACTCCATCTCTCAAGATTTACAACCATATCAAGTTTTTTTTCCTCCAAAACTGCCCCTGCTCCAAAAATATCAATAACATTAATAATACCCAGTCCTCTTACCTCTATCCATCCCTTTATTTTCTCAATCGACATACCAACTGGCTCATCATTTGAATTAAGGTAGAATTCTATCAAATCATCAGCAACAAGGTTGTATCCCTTATTTGCAAGCTCCAATGCTGTTTCACTTTTACCAATCCCTGAATCTCCCTTAATTAAAATACCCAGCCCTAATATATCCATTAAAACCCCGTTAATTTTTATTTTTTTAGAAAAATGTTTATAAAGTAAAGAAGAAATCCTTGATGTTAAAAGAGATGAATTTAAATTTGATATTAAAATAGGGGTTTTGTATTTCATTGCAATTGATATTATTAACTCATCTACTGGTTGTTTCTCAGAAATAACTATTGCGGGTAACTTTATAGAAAAAAATTTCTTTAATTGCATCTCTCTCTTTTCAGGGTCCAGTTGATTTAAATATCCTATTTCAGTTTTACCAAAAATCTGGATTCTGCCTCTGCTTAAATATTTAAGATACCC
>JAUWQW010000060.1 GCA_030610885.1 Candidatus Aminicenantota bacterium
TAAAAAGGAGTATGATAATATAGTTCGTAGTTTTTTCTTAGCAGGAGTTCCTGATATTGAGATACCAGCTGATATAGGTCTTGCAACGGTATTATCCCAATCAGCATCTCGATATAAATGTAAATATGTTGTTGATGCACATAGTTTTAGAACAGAAGGATCAGCACCGATTGGTTTTATTTACATGGATGCAAAATATATTGAAAGTGTACATAAAAAGTATGGTACAATACCAATGAAAACATACAAAAATCTTTGGTTGAAAAAACAGTTGAAATGGATGCTTATTAATCGTATCAAGCGTGTCCGTCCAATGTACTATCTTGACTATGATAAAGAAAAAGTGAAAAAGGAATTAAATAACAGATTTGGATGGGAATGGTATGGTGGTCATCATTTTGAAAACAAATTAACATTTTTTTTTCATAATTATTTCAACCCGAAACGATTTAATAGAGACCAACGTTATCTGGATTACAGTGCTGCCATTCGTTCTGGTGAAATGACTAGAGAAAAAGCACTTGAACTAATAAAAAAACCATTGCCACAAAATAATGAGATTGTTGAAGAAGTGAAACAAAGAATTGGATTCAGTAACGAGGAGTTTAATGAAGTGATGAAGTTTCCTAAAAAATCCCACTATGATTTTAAAACATATCATCCATTATTTAAGAGATATAAGTGGTTTTTCTGGTTATGTATGAAATTTGATCTAGTTCCTAAAACTTTTTATATGAAATATACATCTAAGGATTAATATATAAAGATATTATGAGATTTATGCAAAAGAAATCGCATTTTAATTTTAAAAATATTATGTCGCAGTACAAAAAAGCAATATATTGTGGAAATAAAATAATTACATATAAATATCAAAAATATAAAAAAATTTAAAGATCGGTGATTATTCAATGATTGGAATGGGAAGTGTCGTTCTTAATAATGTTCCTAAAAATTCAGTTTATGTGGGTAATCCAGCTGATTTCCTAAGAAAGACAAAACAAGATAATAAA
This sequence comes from Candidatus Aminicenantota bacterium, assembly GCA_030610885.1. Classification (GTDB taxonomy): domain Bacteria; phylum Acidobacteriota; class Aminicenantia; order UBA2199; family UBA2199; genus JAUWNT01. Next base: position 1,014 of record JAUWQW010000060.1, read on the forward strand.
TGATAGGAACAAAAGTTTTTAACTATTAAAATGATCCCAAATAAAAAAAATAAATATTTCACTTTGAATTATTATGAATATCTTTTGAAAAGTTTCCCGAAAATCTTAAGGGTAAGAGATTATCCAAACCATGATAATGGAATAATTTTAAGACATGATGTTGATTTATCTATTGATTTGGCTTACGAGTTTTCAAGGATTGAGAAGAGAAACTCCATTGTCTCAACATATTATATTTTGATGACATCCGATTTATATAATCCATTTAGTAATGAATCAAAGAAAATAATAAAAAATATGTTAGAAGAAGGCTTTGAGATTGGGTTGCACTTTGATCCAACTGAATATGGTGATGTGTCTGATAGTATACTAGAGAAACATTTTGTTAATGAAGTTGAAATATTTAAAAGTTTTTTTGATTGTAAGGTTTATTCTTATAGTTTACATAATCCTTCAATTCATGGTAAATATCCAAATTTCACTAATTATATAAGTGTTTACGGTAGTGGAATATTTTCTGATGATTGTTATATTTCTGATTCGGTTTTTTCGTTTCGTGGTAAGGATCTGCCAAAGTTTTGTGAAAAATCTAAACATCAATTAATTCAATTTGTAACTCACCCCGCTCAATATTTTAGCAATGGGAAAGTATCTTATGAAAAACAAATAAATTATATAATAAATAAATATTATAAAAAAATGGATTCTATATTTCAAGTAAACAAAGTTTATTCTGAACAAAGAAGTAAATATAAAATAGAAATAAAAAAAACCAATAAATGAGGATATATGAAAAAAGATAATATATTACAATACACCATTCTAACCTTTCCCTTTGTTAGGTTTTTTATAAAATCGTAGGAGCAGATATATCTGTGTATTTTAGAACATACAAAAAATAGTCCAAAGAAATTTATATTTTTAATGTGAAAATGTAGATTGGAAATAGGAGTATAATATGGAGAAAAAAATATCAATTGAAAACATAGTATCTATTTTACATAAGGAGTGTAAAATAGTTGGGAATACAAAAAACAAATATTTTACTAATTTCAAGAGTATAACAGAGGCTCGAGATGATTCATTAGTCTGGGTAGATCCTGCAAGGGCTGATAAAAAGCAACTTGTTCAGAAAACTAAATCAAAAATAATTATCTGTGACAATTCTATAAAGCATAGTGAAAGCCTGAAAGATAAATGCCTAGTGGTTGTTAAAAATCCAAAATTAACATTTATAAAATTAATCTCTGAAATAACAAAAGAGAAAAATAAGGTTGGCATTCATCCAACTGCTTTTATTCACCCAGAAGCAAAGATCCATAAGGAAGCCTTTGTTGGTCCTTTTACTTTTGTAGGTAAATGTACAATTGGTAAGGGATCTGAAATACATGGTAATGTTTTTTTATATGATAATGTTCATATTGGGAATAATGTAATTATTCAGGCAGGATGCATAATTGGAGCTGAGGGATTAAATATTACAAAAGATGAAAGTGGAAAATGGCATCAATTTCCGCATTTAGGAGGAGTTATTATCGAGGATAATGTCAGAATTGATGTAATGAATCATATCGATCGTGGCACTTTAGGAAATACAATAATTGGAGAAGGAACCATGATTGATAATTGCTGTTATATTGCCCATAATGTTAGAATTGGTAAAGGCAATATTATTATTGGACATACAATGATATCTGGTAGTGTGATAATTGGTAAGGAATGTTGGATTGGGCCTGGGACTACTATAAGAGATGGGATTAAAATTGGAGACAAGGTTTTTATAGGAATGGGTAGTTTAATTGTCAAAAATATAGAAGATAAATCTTCTGTAATGGGCAGCCCGTCTCGACCAATAAGAATATATAAAAAACAACTAAAATGTGTAAAAGAGCTTATGAAAGATAAATAAAAGATGAAATAATATTAGAATTCTCATAAAATGAATAAAAAGATTATTTTTATACATAAAATAGTTTATCCTTATGGGCCATATTTTTCAAAAGATGATCCAGATAATTTTTTCCATTTTGGTCTGGGACGACTAATTCTTGATAATTTGGATAAACCAGATAGAAAAGTTCCATGTGAATTTGAAAATTGGCGAATGGACCCAGGTATTAATAAAATTGAAGAAAGAATTGTTAATGGTATAAAGTGTAGAATTTTTCCTGCTAAGAATATAAAAAAAATAGGGGCTTTTTCCTTTTCTTTCTTAAGAGCTTTAAAAAAAGAGTACCATGAGAATTATGTGATCCTACATTTCACAAATTCACCACATACGTGGCCATTAATTGTTACATCATTATATTTAAAGAATTATCCTATTGTTGTTTCACATCTTGGTGGTTTCAATCCTTATTATAAATATAAAACTGAAAGGAAAAAATTGTCTTATATAAAATATTTATTAGAAAGATATACACTGAAAAATATAGATAAATTTTTTGTATCAGTTATTGAGGAGAAAGATTATTTTTCAAAGTTTATTGATAAAAATAATATTTATTTTGGGCCTATACAAGGTGTAGAAAATTATTTTATTAATGAAGATCCAATTCCAAAAAATGAAGCTAGAAAAAGGTTTAATTTACCTGAGAAAAAAAAAATAATTTTAACAGTTGGACGTTTAGAAAAAGAGATGGGAGCAGATGAAAATGTTAAAGTATTTAAGCGATTAAAAAAAGAATTTAATGTGATGTGGTTGGCTGTTGGAACAAATGAAAGAGATAATTATTATCAAGAAGCAAAAAAAGCAGGTGTTACATTATTACCATATATTGGAAGAGAAGATGGGTTAAAGTATTATTTTTACGCTGCAGATGTATATTCCTATCCAATGTATCATTATGATATTCTTAAAAATTTTGGAGGAACAGGTATTGCAACTTTGGAAGCACTTTTCTGTAATCTTCCTTATGTGGGTAATGGGATTGCTCATATTCCAAATAATGAGGGCGGGAAATGTGGTATAGTTCCAAATAATACTCAGGAACTATATCAGGGCATAAAGAAGGCCTTTGAGCATCCTGAACAATTCGGAAATACAAGAGAGATTGTAATGAAATATTATACCTGGGAAAAGGTTCTTGATACATACTTAAGCATTTATGAACAATTATTTGAAAAGTATTATTCATAAATTGAAGGTTAGTAGAAGAGGGAGAATTCATTGTTAAAACAGAAACTGATTTTTAATTTTTCCAGTAGAATTTTTTTGCAGTTTATTCAAATTGCGGCAAGCATTGTTGTTGCCCGAATTGCAGGACCAACAGTATTGGGTACAGTTGCTTTTGGCTCCGCCTATGTTAACATTTTTTTCTTTATTTCCAATTTAGGACTTGGGGGAGCACACACAAAACTAATTTCTGAAGGAAGAGATGAGGGCAAATGTATGGCAACCTATACACGCTTAAAGATATTTACAACTACCCTTTTTTTTATAGTGGTTATCATATTTTTTCTTTCTCAGAAATACATTTTTAATTTACATTTTGAAAGTAAAACACATCAGTATGTAATCTTCATTGCTCTAATTGCCTATACTATTCAATCATTTGTTCAAATCCCAATAAGTACATTTGCTGCAAAAATTGAAATGGCAAAACATTCAATTCCTGATGTGATTAGAATGACGATTTATCATACTTTGAGGATAGTTGTCGTTCTTTTAGGATATAAAGCCTTAACATTAGCATTTAGTAATCTTGTCTCTATGATTATTTTGATACCCATAGTATTGTATTTTTCTAAAGGTTTGTCTTTTGGAAAGTATGATAAGGAACTCGCAAAACAGTATATTAAAATTGCTTTTCCCTTGATAATCGGCTCCATTGCCATATCTTTTATGGCTGCTCTAGACAAGGTAGTACTTCAGTTTTTCACAAGCTCTGAATATGTTGGTTATTATACCGCTGGCTATAGATTCGGTTCTATACTTTTAATTGTTGCAGGAACTGTCGGTATTTTTTTCCCATTGTTTTCAAAAGCAATTTCAGAGGGAGATGAGAAGTATATAAGGGACAAAATTAACAAGTGGGAAAGGTTTATTTTTCTTTTTGTAATGCCTGCAGTAATATTTATAAGTATATATTCTGATTCAATAATACTCTTTGTATTGGGACAAAAGTATATAAATTCTATTGCAGTTATGCCCATTATAACTGTTGCAATGTTTATTAGAGTATGGACAACACCTTATGGAAATGTTTTAACAGGTAGCGGCTTATTTGTGTTTGTATCCAAGCTGGAAGTACTAAATTTAATATTATTCATTGTAGCATTGGTTTTCTTTATACATCCACAGATTTTGGGATTAAAAGCAACAGGTGCTGCACTTGCAATTATGATATCAAATATATTTTCAGGTTGTGTATTCATGTATTTTTCCAAAAGGAAACTAAGTATTTTAAAAAAAATTAACAATTTAAAATTTATTTATTTTGGAATAACAAATTTTATCGTATTTTTCTTTTTGTATAAATATTTTGTTGAATGCTGGGATAGTATTTTCCGCATTATTTTCCCATTATTATATTTCACCACAACTTATTCTTGTTTATTTTTGTTAAAATGGGTTAGAAAGGAGGATTTAATAATGCTTAAATCACTTATAGATCTAAAAAAAATGAAGATGTATGTTAGTGGAGAACTAAAAACTAAAAGGAAATGAATTGCTAAATAAAAGAAAATATTTACCAAAAATATCAGTTGTGGTAATCGGCTTAAATGAAGCAAAAAATCTTGATAATACCTTTAAAGCAATAAACGAATTAGATTATCCGGCAGAAAAATTAGAGCTAATATATTGTGATACAGGTTCATCTGATAATAGTGTAGAAATTGCAAAAAAATACACAAACAGAATCTTTGTAGAAAAAAATGATTGGCCAACACCAGGATTAGCAAGGAATAGGGGATTGCTTGAAGCAAAATATGATATTGTTCATTTTATAGATGGAGACATCCAAATTGATAAAGATTACTTAAAAAAGGCAGTTGCAAAAATTAAAGAACCGAATATCCATGCTGTTTATGGCTATCTACAAGAAAAATCAAAAAAAGGTTTAAATAGAATTTTAATTAGTCACTGGAGCCAAAAAATAAAGGGGTTTTCTAATGCTACCGGTGGTGGAGGTACATATAAAAAGAGTTGTTTATTGAAAGTCAATGGTTATGATGAAAGGATTAAAAGAGGACAGGAAACAGAGCTGGGATCCCGTTTCAAGGAAGCTGGTTATCAGATATTTTTAATGGATATCCCTATGGGGGTTCATAAATATAAAATTACAAATATTTTACATCTTTTTAAAAGACATTTTGATAACGGAATGTCTTTGGGTTTCAATTTTTTATTACAAGATAAATCTAAATATTTAAAAAAACAAGCTAAAAAAACCAAGTATCTGCTGCTCTATACCATATCTATGTTTATAATAATTACGGCAGTTTTTTTTTATTCATTTAAATTATTTTTGTTAATTTGTTTGTTATTATTAGTAGGGTTTCATCTATTTTTCTTAAAGAAAGTTATTAGATTAGGGAAAAAAAAGGAAAAATATCAGATAGTCGATATTTATATCATGCTCATCTCATTTCCTATTCGAGTTTATGGTATTATTTATTCTTTTCTTAAAGTATTAATATTTAAGTTTAGAAAAAAAAACCTAATAAAAAGGAAATCAAAATTAAAATATTAATTGTTATCAATTCGTTAAAATTTGGTGGAGCAGAAAAGCAGTCAGTTACAGATGCAAATATTCTATTAAAGAATGGTCATTCTGTTTACATCGCTTATACTAAGGAAGGTGAATTAAGTAAAATTCTTAGTAAAGATGTCAGGAAATATAGACTAAAAAGCAATTCATCTTTATTATCTTCAATTCAGTTTTTCTTTCATTTGCTATTTAGCAAATATGATATCATTCATGCGCATATGTATTGGGCTTTTAAGGTATCAGGTATAGCAGGTAAGCTTACTGGCCATAAGATTGTATACAACGAACATGGTTTAGGGCTGTGGAGGCGACGGTATCATCGCTTTATTATAAAATTTCTTTCAGTTTTTGCAGATAAAGTTATTACAAGCTGTGATAAATGCAAATATTATAGGGGAATAAGAGATAAAATAAAGCCTAATAAATTACAAACTCTGTATAATTCCTTTTCAAATGATGGATGTGAAGATAATTCAAGAATTTTTACAAAATTGAAAAAAAAGGGTTTTATAATTGGGTATATAGGTAGATTTAATAAGGTTAAACGATTAGAAATTTTTATTGAAATTGCAATTGAGTTAATTGGAAAAATTGATAATTTTAAGATAATTTTGGTTGGTGATGGTCCTGAGAGAGTATTGATCGAGAATCTTATCCAGAAGAATAATCTAGAGCAATTTTTTTATTTGCCTGGATTTTGTGATGAACTCTTGAAATATTATAAAGATTTTGATATTTTCATTCTCCCTTCAAAAAGAGAAGCTTTTTCAATAGCACTATTAGAAGCTGGTGCATCAGCTTTACCAGCATTAGCTTTTGATGTTGGAGGGAATTCTGAGATAATTATAAATAAAAAAACAGGATATCTTATTCAAGATGGGATGATTGGAGAATTGGTTGAGAAGATTATTTATCTTTACCAGAATCCTGATATTAAAATTGAAATGGGGCAGAACGCCAAAAAGTATATTTCAGAAAATTTTTCCATAAAAAAAAGAATAAATAAATTAGAAAAATTGTATAAAAAAATATTGTCGAAATGAGAAAATTAATTACAAACAAAATGGCATTGCTACTTTTTGATTTATTCAAAGGAAGAAATACTAATAAATATCTTCAGTTTTATAGAAGGACTTTGAAATGGTCTCAAGAAGAAATAAGAAATTATCAATTAAAGCAATTATTAAAACTGATTAATCATGCCTATAACAATGTCCCGTTCTATAAAAACAGATTTAATAAGAAAAAAATAACTCCAAAAGATATCAACAGACTGGAGGATTTAAAAAAAATTCCTGTACTTTCTAGGGCTGATCTTCAAAAGCATTCGGAGAAGTTATTCGCATTAAATTTTAATAAACAAAAATGTTCAAAAGGTTCTTCAAGCGGATCAACAGGAGAACCAGTGATATATTATCACGATAGGATTGGTTCTAGTGCTGGCCAAGCAGCAAGTTTATTAGGTTGGTCATTTTCAGGTTGGAAGTTTGGATTAAAAGGGTTGCATATTTGGGGTAACCCAAGGGTTGTCAATGTGGAATGGAAAAAGTTATCTTCACGTATTAAAGCATATTTATTTAATCATTATAAATTCCCTGCATATAAATTGACTAATGAAAATAAATTCAATGAATTGCTCAATATAATTCAAGAAAAGAAATATAATTTTATTGATGGATATACAAATGCTATCTATTTATTTGCAGATTTTGTAAAAAAAAAAAAGATTTCAATCAATCATTTCTCTTATATATTTACAACTGGAGAAAATTTGCAGAATTATCAGCGTGATTTAATAGAAGAGGTGTTAGGGAAAGTATATGACATGTATGGGTGTAGTGAAATAAACGGGGTCGCAAATCAATGTAAAATATGTGGTAAATATCATGTGATTGATCCTCATGTTATTGTTGAATATGATCAATTATCAAAACAAAATGATGGCAGCTGTGAATTGATTATTACTGATCTTAACAATTATTCTTTTCCTTTTATAAGATATAAAAATGGTGATGTGGCAATTCCAATCAAAGAAGATGTTGTTGATTGTAGAATAAAGTTTTCCAGGATTGAATCAATTTCCGGTAGAGTGTCAGATATTGTTGAATTACCTAGAGGTGGTGTCTTATCTGTTCCAAGTTTTTTTGGAAGTATGTTGCTGAAACAAGTTAAAGGAATCAAACATTATCAGATTGAAAAAGTATCAAAGAATAAATTAATTATAAAAATTGTAGTGGAAAAGAAATTTTCTGATAATGATTTAGATAAAATATCTGAATCTTTGGAGGAATATCTAAAAGGTAGAATTGACTGGGAAGTCAAAATTGTTGAAAAAATTGAACTTAATAAAACTGGCAAATTTAAATTACTAATTGATAAGACCGCAGATAAATAAGATATCATGAGACTATTTTATAAAATAATCAGAAAATTGTTACCTTTGGGTGTTAATAGTATTTTAACAAAAATATTATTTAAGTTTAGTACCAAACCATTTGTAAAAAAGGATGAAATAAAGCCGGCAAACAAATTCCCTAATGGTCAGAAGGGGGGGGTAATTATTTCGGCGGATTTTGAGTTAGGATGGGCTTGGAGATATGCAAGGAAATATAAATCACCACTTAAAAAAAGTTCAGAAATGGCAGAATTGGCAAGATCAAATTTCCCGATTTTATTAAAATTATTTGAGGACTATAATATTCCAATAACCTGGGCAACTGTTGGGCATTTATTTCTTAAAGAATGTAAAAATGGCGATCACGATTGGATGCATTGTATCCCATATTTTGAAAATAAGAATTGGCGTTATTATTCTGGTGACTGGTATGATTGTGACCCGGCTTCTGATTATAAAAAAGATCCTCATTGGTATGCACCTGATCTAATAAAGAGTATTATTGGATCAAAGGTGAATCATGAAATTGGCTGTCATACTTTCTCTCATATTGATTTTAGTGACAAGAATTGTTTGCCAGTAGTGGCAGATGATGAAATAAAAGCTTGCCTTAATGCATCGAAGTCCTTTAATTTGGATTTGAAATCAATGGTTTTTCCAGGTGGTACTTTTGGCAATATCCCAATTCTAAAAAAGTATGGTTTTAAAATCTATCGAAAAAATGTTAAATATGATTTGGCTTATCCATATAAAGACGAATATGGTTTGATTATAACACCCACTTCTGTTTCATTTGGGAAATATCATAATTGGTCAGCAAAGTATTATATTTCCAGATATAAAAGATACATAGATAAAGCTATTAATACTGGTACCATTGCCCATTTTTGGTTTCATCCCTCTCTTGACAGGTGGACAATTGATAAAGTTCTACCTTCAGTATTTGGGTATTTAAAAGAAAAAAGGGATACTAATATATTATGGATAGGTACAATGAGAGAAATAGCAAACCATATTAACAATTTAAATCTTTATCAAAAAAAGTAAAAAACAATTAAATTTCTGTTTAAATTAATTACATTAAAAGGAATATTAGGGAATTAAAATGATTGGAATATCAGGTATTGTAGGAAGTAATATTCACAAAAACTATATCCAAAAGTTTCAGAAAATTCATACTGTAACCGGTGTAACTAATAAATATTATAATTTTCAAAATAATTTTTGTGCAATAACACTTACAATGCGTTTAGAACTTGCTAATGATGGTCTGGGAGGAAATTTCTATCAAGATGAGGGGTATGTGATTTTTTTTGAAGGATATATTTGTAAGAGTAAATTTTATTTAACTCGAACATTTCAGAATGATGCTCACTATATTCTTTACAATTGGATAAATTTTGGGGAGATTTTCATCAAAAATTTAAATGGGGAATATGTTATTTCAATATATAAAAAAGATGATGATACCTTAATCATTATCAATGATAGATTTGCCTCCAGACCTTTTTATTATCTCAATAAAGATAATAATCTCATTTTCGCATCAGAAAAAAAGGCAATATTTGCTGTTTATAATGGACAATTGTCCTTTTCTGAGATAGGGTTATTAGAGTTCATCCTTTTTTCTCACAACTTAAGTAATAGAACAATATATAATGATGTTTTTGCTATACCTCCGGCTTCAATATTAGTATATAAAAATAAAAATTGTAAAATCAAACAATATTGGAATTTTACATATACTGGTAAAAAAATCACAAATATAAGTGAGTTTTTGGTTAAGTTGGGGATTACTTTAAAGAAAGCAGCTGAAAAAAGGTATATTGGGCGAAATTATCTTGGGCTTGGCTTAAGTGGTGGGTTAGATAGTAGAGTGATAGCGGTAACAATACCTGATACAAAGCAAGGAGTTTATGCAAGAACGTATGGGGCTTTAAATTCACTAGAAGTACAAATAGCTAAAGAAATAGCAAAACGAAAAAAATTCGATCATTATATTCATGAACCTAAAAATATTGTTTTCTCCAAGTTTCTATATCCAGCAGTTTGGAGAACAGATGGATCAGTACCATTTACCGGGTTAAAATCAATTGTTGAGCACAATATACTAAAAGATAAAATGTTATACAATTTAGGAGGTCAATTTGGTGATGTGTTAACTGGGAAAACCATACTTCCTTATATGTTAGATCCGTTTTTGAAAAAAGATCAATTTATAGAGTTAGTATTTGACAAATATACAAGAAGGGTTTCGGGAGGTATAAATCTAATCAAAAGAATTTTTAATAAACAATATTTTAAAGAAAATTTCCCTTTATTAAAAGAAATGTTTATTAAAAGTTTTTCGAATATTGAAGCAAATAACAATTGTGATCTCTATAATGTATGGGATATATTAAACAGACAAGCAAGATTTACTTTTAATTCTTTTGCTGTTGATAATTACTTATTTATGAAAATCAATCTTTTTACAGATTATGATTATGTTGAATTATTACAACAAACAAAAGTACGTCATCGATTTGGTCAAATATTATATAAACAAATGATTGCTTCCCAGTTCTCAGAAATATCTGATATAAAAAATGGGAATTTAAATAAAACACTAAAACCTTCTTATGTCGGTAATTTTATTGATTTATTTTCACATTTTAAAATTGGAAAACAAAGTGTGAAAGATACAAAAAACTCAAATACATTAGATAAGGCAGGATTAATTCGTGTTGATAGACAATTAAGAAATATAATAATAAATTTTATTGAAGGTGACACTTTCCCTTCAAACATTTTTTACTTTAAAGGAATAAAATCAGTTTTAAATGATCATTATGAATGTAAGCATAATTATTCAAATTTGATTGGTATTTTATCTACTTTCATTGCTGCGTATGACTTGTTTTACATCAATAATTATCAATCTCAACCTTCAATTGCTGATCCTTTTAATATTAAATAATAGTATGATCAAAGTATTATTTGTTTGTAGTGGTAATTCAGAACTTGGGATAAGCCCTATAGTGAGAGCTCAAGGGGGGGCACTTAAAAAAAACGGGATTGAACTGGATTATTTTACAATTAAAGGAAAGGGATTTAAGGGATATTTCAAAAATATATTACCTCTAAGAAAATATTTAAAAAATAATAATTTTGATATTACTCATGCACATTATTCTTTATCAGCTTATGTTGCCTCATTAGCTGGGGCAAAACCTATTGTTGTATCACTTATGGGAAGTGATGTTAATTCCAGTTTTCTTGAAAAGGTATTAATTAAATTTTTTAATAAAATTTTCTGGAAAGTTTGCATTGTCAAGTCAGAAGATATGAAAAGAAAAGTTGGCATTAAAGATGCTCTTATTATACCAAACGGTGTAGACTTGAACATATTTAAATATATTAACAGAGCTGAGTCATGTCGAAAAGTGGGGTTCAATCCAACGGAGAAACATTTGGTGTTTGCTGCCAGTCCGGAGCGAATTGAGAAGAATTTTGAGCTTGCTAAAAAGGCCTTTGAATTACTTCAAGTAGAGAATATAAATTTAAAAATTGTTTCAGATGTCAATCACGATATGATACCTTATTATTTTAATGCGGCAGATATATTGGTTTTAACATCTATTTATGAAGGCTCCCCTAATGTGATCAAGGAAGCCATGGCTTGTAATTGTCCTATTGTTTCAACAGATGTGGGTGATGTGCGTTGGGTATTTGGAAATACAGAAGGATGTTATATAACCTCATTTGAACCTGAGGATGTTGCTCATAAAATAAATAAAGCTCTTGCTTTTGAAAAAAGGACTAATGGTAGAGAAAGAATAAAGAAATTAGGGTTAGATTCCAAAACTGTAGCAGAAAAATTAATTGATATTTATAAGTCTGTATTAAAGAAAATGAATGCTTAGTAACAAAACAGGAGTAGTTATTATTGAGGGGCATGTGCAAGGATTGGCCAATGCCCGTGCTTTGGGTGAAGTGGGGATTCCAGTTTATGTGGTTGATGTTGGTGAATGCGTGGCACAGTATTCCAAATATTGTAAAAAATATTTTAAATGCCCGAGTTATTTGAGTGATGATTTTAGTGATTTTTTAATTAATCTGGCAAAGAAGGAGGGATTAAAGGATTGGATATTGTTGCCTTCAAATGACCATGGGGTATACAGTATCTCAAGAAATAAAGATCGGCTAAAGGGTTATTATAAAATCATTTCACCGGACTGGAATATTTTTAATAAAATTTATAATAAAGAAAACCTGCTTAAATTGGCGGAAGAGATCGGAGTACCCATACCCTACACCTACTATCATCAGGATAATAATATCAAGAATTTTAAATTGCAGTACCCGGTAATAACCAAAGGAAAGACTGGATTGACTTTTTATAAGGTTATGGGAAAGAAAGCTTTTTTATCAGAATCTAATGAAGAATTAAAGGCCAATTTAGAGCAGATTAAAACTAAATATCCACTGAATAATTGTTTTACTCAGAGTGTGATTAAATCCACGAAGTCCAATTATACGGTTTCTTTTACTGCTTTTGCCATTAACGGCGAGATAAAGGCCCATTGGACAGGTGAAAAACTGCGTGAACATCCATCCCAGTTTGGGACAGCAACCTTGTGCAGAAGCATGTATGATGAGAGCGTACACGAATTGTCAAAAAAACTGATAAAAGAATTTAACTTCACCGGGGTTTGTGAGATAGAGTTTTTACTTGATCACAGGGATAATAAATACAAATTAATTGAAATTAATGCCCGTACCTGGCTCTGGGTGGGGCTGGCTATTGCCTGTGGGGTTAATTATCCCCTGTATATTTATAATTTTTTAAATAATATAGAAACTGAATATCCGGAAAAATATCAGCTCGATAAATTCTGGAGAAGCATCTTTACAGACACTATTTATTCTTATCTGTCTGTTTTTAGAAAAAAACTATCTTTAAAAGAATATAAAAAAAGTCTGAAGGGTGACATAGTATTTGCAGTCCGTTCAAAGGATGACCCCAAACCTTTTAGAAAGATGTTTAAAATATTAATAAAAAGATCTCAAAGAGTTTAAAGATGGCAACCATCTGGTTTGATATAACAAATACGCCTCATGTTCATTTCCAGCTAGCTTTATATAAAGATTTAAAAAAATCTGGTTATCAATTTCAATTTACCGCTAGAGAATTTTCAGAGACCAGTCGTTTACTCAAGGCAAATTTAGATGAAGAATTTAAGCTGATTGGTGGTCATCACGGTAAAGGCTATTTCAGTAAAGTCCTTGGATTGAGCATTAGGTTTTTAAAAGTTTTTAAAAATGCACCAGTATTTGATATCTCTATCTCGAACGGAAGTGAAGGAGCAATATGGACAGCGTGGTTGAAGAGAAAAAAATCAATTGCATTTGGAGATAATGACCAGGCAAGGCAATGGACATATAGTAGATTTGTCAATTATTGTTTCTTCCCAGATGTAATCGATAAAAATATATTGATTAAACAGGGGATAAAAAAAAAAAAATTATATCAGTACCACGGGTATAAAGAGGATGTGTATATTGCTGATTATATGCCAGATAGGGAATTTTTGACAGGTTTGCCCTTTGATCATTATATTCTGGTACGTCCGGAAAATGTTCAGGCAAATTATATCAGGAATGGCAATGTGAAAAGTATTACTCCCGAATTATTAAAGCTGCTTACTCAGAAAGGATATAATATTTTATATTTGCCAAGATATGATTTTGATAAGTATTATACAAAGGGACTAAAGAATATTTTTATCCCTGAGAATCCTATGAATGGGTTGGATGCCTGTTATCATGCCGATGCGGTACTCACTGGTGCCGGTACCTTTGCCAGGGAAGCTGCTTGTTTGGGGGTACCAGCTTTTTCCTTTTATGCAGGTAAAGAACTACTAACTGTTGATAAATCCATGATTAAGAAAGGATGGACCTTTTTTTCAAGGGATCCCAGGGAAATTGTAAATTATCTTCCCAAAACAAAACGCAGAGATAGTAGCTTAAACCGAAGCAAAGAGGTTAAAAAGGAAGTTATTGAGAAGCTGGAAGAGGTAATAGAGAAGTTATTGAGTTAATGAAAGAAAATCCGGGGTATCAGTTACGATTTAAATGAATAAGGCTTAAGGCAAGAGGTGTAAGGCGTAAGGCAAGAGGAAGATTAGTAAGGTATTAGAAGAGTTGTTTATTTGTTGATGTGTTGAGTGTTAAGTTTTAAGTTGTGAAGAGTGAATTATTGAGGAAGAATAAAGCAAAATGTTGAATTGTTAATTTGTTGAGTCGTTGAGAAAAAGTAAAAGAAACAATTTTTTTTTAATTGCTCTTAACAAATAACCGAATAAACAAATATCCTGCATATAAGAAATGTACACATATTCATTTGAAAAATTAAAAGTATGGCAGAAATCAAGATCACTAGTAACAGAGATATATAAAATAACGGATAAATTTCCAAAAGAAGAAAAATATTCTTTAACTGATCAAATTCGAAGATCAGCAATTTCTGTTCCTGCCAATCTTGCTTGCCCCGTGGAATAAAAATGTATTTTGTATATGTTTTACAAAGCCAAAAAGACAATGATTTATACATAGGTTATACATGTGATATTAATAAACGGATAGATCAACATACCAAAGGTAATGTGAAATCTACCAAAAATAGAAGACCAATTATTTTGGTTTATTTTGAGGCTTGCAGAAATCAACATGATGCTTTGCATAGAGAAAAGTATTTGAAATCAACTTATGGTCATAGATATTTAAAAAGCAGGTTAAAAAATGATATTAACAGCAACTATTCCACAGGGTGAATGGGAGCAGCAAGAAATCATCAAAAAGAATTTATTCAATTTTTGTACATTGCCCAGGGAAGTGTTGCTGAATTGGAAACACAACTTATCATCAGTCAAAATCTTCAGTTTATTAACGAAAACCAGCTAAACGAAATTGCGAATCGGTTGAATTTAATTCGAAGTCAGATTACAGGACTAATTAGGCACTTAAAACAATCCTAATTAACTTTGTCACTTTGTAACTTGTCATTTATAACAATGGATTTTACTTTAAAAACTTACAAAGTCTTGCTAAAAGTCTTATTGAAGAAAAATTACTCTTTCTTCACTTTTCAAGAATACATTGAGAATAACTTGTCACTCATTACTGGTAACTCCTCTATTATCATTCTTCGTCATGATGTGGATCGGTTGCCGGAGAATGCATTAAAAATGGCTCAAATTGAAAAAGAATTGGGAATTAAGAGTACCTATTTCTTCAGGACTATAAAATCGGTGTTCAAGCCGGAAATTATTGGAGAAATTGCTGAGATGGGGCATGAGATTGGATACCATTACGAAAATCTTGTAGCCGTCAGCCGTCAGCATTCAGCTTTCAGCAAAAAGAAAATAGAAGAAATTAGACAAGATATAGGGACCGGGGTTTCCCAACCAGGATTTCAGGAACAAAATCAAAATGATCGGAACGAAAAAAAATCTGAAGGCAGTGAACAGAAGTCAGGACTTGACATAGGATCTGGGATTTTGGGATTGGGATTTGGTAAAAAAAAAGCTGAAGGCCGAAAGCTGTGGGCTGAAAGCTTATACGAATTGGCTATTGAAGACTTTGAAAAAAATTTAGAAAAATTAAGGGAAATTTGTCCGGTTAAAACCATATGCATGCATGGGAGTCCTTTATCAAAGATAGATAATCGTGATTTGTGGAAGGTTTATGATTACCGGGATTATGGGATTATTGGTGAGCCTTATTTTGATATTGATTTTAATGAAGTTTTGTATTTAACTGATACAGGTAGAAGATGGGATGGGGAGAGATTTAATATAAGAGATAAGATAAGCTTTCAGCATTCAGCATTCAGCTGCCAGCAAACAAAGGAAGTTGGGATTTGGGGACTGGGATTTGGTAAAAGGAAAAAGGTAAAAGGAAAAAGTAAAAAATTGACAGGTGACTCGTCACTCATTACTCATCACTCATTACAATTTCGCCATACTCAGGATATCATCAGAGCTGCTGAACAAGGACTTTTGCCTGATAAGATTATGATCAATATTCATCCTCAACGATGGACAAATAAGCCATTTTCCTGGGTGAAGGAGTTGATTTGGCAGAATGTTAAGAATGTGATTAAGAGAAGATTTTATGTAAGTAGAGATTGTCATTGAGGAATAAGAAAGGTTGTTATTGCAAAATATAGAGCTCGTCATTGGGGAATAAGAGGAATTGCCATTAAAAGATTTATATCTGTCATTGTGGAATAAAAGGGATTGTCATTGAGGGATTATTAGTTATTGTCATTTGGAAATATAAAAACTGTCATTTAGAGAATATAGAAATTGCCATTGTAAAATATAAAGAGTTGCATAAAGGACTATAGAGATTGTCATTAAATAAAGTATGAAACTTGAGGATTTGCAGGTTTACAAACTATCTATGGATTTAGGGAATAAAATCTGGAAAATTGTTGAAAAATGGAGCTATTTTGAAAAAGATACTATTGGGAAACAACTAATCCGTTCAATAGATTCTGTCGCAGCAAACTTAAGTGAAGGATTTGGGCGATTCCACTATAAAGATTCAAAAAAATTTGGATATTATTCAAGGGGGTCGTTATTTGAAACAAAAACCTGGATAAAGAAATCTTTTGAAAGAGATTTATTAAAAGAAAAAGAATTTAATGAACTT
>JAUWQW010000077.1 GCA_030610885.1 Candidatus Aminicenantota bacterium
TAACTACATTATCATGCATTTCTAATCTCCCTGAAATGCAGATTTTAACAAAAAAAAGGGAGAAAAGCTAAATAAAGGTGAAAGCCTTTAATATAAAGGGTTTTGAAAGTTTTACCTTAAAAACTTTTGACATTACGTAAAATGATTTAAGGAGGTAAAATGAAAAAAGTTGCTGTTGTTTTATCAGGTTCAGGTGTTTTTGATGGTTCTGAAATTCATGAATCTGTAATTACATTACTTGCTTTGGATCGTTTTGGAGCAGAAGTAAGTATACTTGCTCCAAACATACCTCAAATGCATGTGATCAATCACATAACAGGTGAAGAAATGAAAGAGAACCGCAATGTTCTTATAGAATCAGCACGTATTGCCAGAGGTGATATAAAAGATCTTGCAAATGCAAATATCGAAGATTATGACGCGGTTATTTTCCCCGGAGGTTATGGAGCTGCAAAAAACCTGTCAGACTTTGCAATAAAAGGTTCTGACCTTACAGTGAATCCAATATTAGAAAAATTCATAGTTAATGGTTTAAACTCACATAAAGTAATGGGATTTATATGCATTGCACCTGTAATTGCTGCAAAAGTAAGTGCAAGCATTGATCTACATCCTGAAATAACCATTGGAACAGATAAGGAAACTGCACAAACAATTGAGAAAATCGGGGCTCGTCATGTAAACTGTGAAAAGAACGGAATTGTGTATGATAAAAAAAGTAAGATTGTCACAACACCTGCTTATATGTTAGGTCAAAGTATTAGTGAAATAGCAGAAGGCATTGAAAAACTTGTGAAAAAAGTATTGGAATTATGCTAAAAGGAGATAAAAATGAATTTAAAATATTATTTTGATTACAATTCAACTACCCCAACAG
This sequence comes from Candidatus Aminicenantota bacterium, assembly GCA_030610885.1. Taxonomy (GTDB): domain Bacteria; phylum Acidobacteriota; class Aminicenantia; order UBA2199; family UBA2199; genus JAUWNT01. The sequence goes on from JAUWQW010000077.1 coordinate 878, forward strand.
ATCCAAGAGTAGTTAAAGAGATAATTCCATATTTTGGTACAAAGTTTTTCAATCCATCATCTTTTTACAGAAAAGCAGGAGAAATAAGCATAGATATTGAAAATTCAAGAGAAAGAGTTGCAAAACTGTTAAATGCAGAGCCCAATGAAATTTTCTTTACCTCCGGTGGAACAGAATCTAATAATCTTGCCATATTTGGTATTACTTTAAAACTAAAAGAAAAAGGAAACCATATAATCACTTCAAAAATTGAACACTCTGCTGTTTTAAATACCTGTAAATATCTATCAAAAAAAGGCTTTGAAGTAACATATTTACCAGTTGATAAATATGGGTTGGTTAATCCAGATGATCTGAAAAAAGAGATAAAGGACACAACAATACTGGTTACTATAATGCATGCAAATAATGAAATCGGAACCATTCAACCTGTAAAAGAGCTTTCTGAAATTGCTCATAAAAGGGGAATACTCTTTCATACTGATGCTGTGCAATCAGCTGGGAAGATGAAGGTTGACGTAAAAGAACTTGACATTGATATGTTAAGTATTTCCTCTCATAAGATATATGGTCCAAAAGGAATGGGTGTCTTATTCAAAAAAAAGAGGGTTAAAATTAACCCGATGATTTTTGGAGGAGCACATGAAAAAGGTCTTAGAGCCGGAACTGAGAATGTTCCCGGGATAATCGGGATTGGTAAAGCAGCAGAACTGGCTATTTTAGAAATGGATGAAAATGAGAAGAGATTAAAACCTATTAGGGATAAAATAGAAAAAGGGATCATAGAGACAATTCCAGATGTTATTATAAATGGAAATACTGATAAAAGGCTTTACAATACTTTAAATGTTTCAATTAGATACATTGAAGGCGAGTCAATTCTGGCTTTTTTAGATAACCAGGGGTTTGCTCTTTCATCTGGTTCTGCATGCTCATCAAAATCACTTGAACCATCTCATGTATTATTAGCTTTAGGACTGAAACATGAAGAAGCTCATGGAAGTCTGAGAATTAGTCTTGGGAAATACAATAAAAAAGAAGATGCAGATAAATTATTAGAGGTTCTTCCTCCAATAGTTGAAAAATTAAGAAGTATGTCTCCTTTCTGGAAAAAAAAATAAGGAGTATGAAATGTTATACAGTAAGAAAGTTATGGAATATTTTCAAAACACAAAAAATTACGGTAAATTAGAAGATGCTGATGGGATTGGAAAAGTTGGAAATCCAAGATGTGGAGATGTGATGTGGATCTATATAAAGGTAAAAGATAATAAGATCATTGATGCAAAATATGAAACTTTTGGTTGTGTTGCTGCTATTGCAACAAGTTCAATGGCAATTGATATGATAAAGGGTAAAAATATAGATGAAGCATTAAGACTCACAAATAAAGCTGTTGCTGAAGCCTTAGATGGATTGCCTCCTGAAAAACTTCATTGTTCATTACTCGCTGAAAAAGGCATAAAAGCAGCTATAGAAGATTACAAATCGAAAAAATAATAGATAGTTTCACTTAATAGCAAAGACCATAAACCTTAAATAAGGAGGAATTATAATGAGATATTTAATAATTGGAAATGGAATAGCAGGTGTTGAAGCTGCAATAAACATAAGAAAAATCGACAAAGAGGGTAATATAACAATCATAACAAAATCAGAAAATCTGTTTTATTTCAGGCCAAGACTTATTGATTATCTTGCAAATAAAGTTATATTTAAAGAAATAATTGCCAAACAAAAAAATTTCTATGAAGAACAAAGAATAAAAAATGTCTTTAACACAAAAATAACAGGCATAAGACTTGAAGCAAAAAATGCTATTGACTCTTCAGGAGTAACTTTTAAGTATGATAAACTTTTACTTGCAACTGGTGCCAAACCGTTTTTACCTCCAATAGATGGTATAGATAAAAAAGGTGTGTTTGCTTTTAGGCAAAAAAAAGATGCTGATAATATAAAATTGTTCTGCAAAGACAAAAAAAATGTTGTAATTGTTGGAGGCGGATTGTTAGGATTAGAAGTTGCAAATAGTCTTACAATTTTAGGAAAAAAAGTTACAATTATAGAATATTTTAATCAATTATTACCAAGACAACTTGATGAGCAAGGTGCAGAAGTATTAAAAACTATATTGGAGAGAAAAGGGTTATCATTTAAATTGGGAAATATCACTGAAAAAATTGATGGTAAAGACAAAGTCGAAAGAGTAATGCTTAAATCAGGAGAAATAGTAAAAACCGATGCTGTTATTATTTCTGCAGGTGTAAGACCAAGCTTAGAACTTGTAAAAGATATTAACGTTAAAATAAATAGAGGTGTAAAAGTAAATGACTACATGGAAACTTCCATAAAAGATATTTATGCTGCTGGAGACATTGCAGAGCATAGAAAGATAAATTATGGGTTATGGATACCTTCAAAAGAACAAGGAGAGATTGCAGGGAAAAATATGGCAGGAGAAGGAAAAATCAAATACAAAGGTTCCTCATTTGAAACAAGACTAAAAGTAACAGGAATTACTCTGTTCTCTGCTGGAGAATTTAATGCAAAAGATGGAGAAATAAAAACATTACAAGAAAATAATGTATATAAAAAAATCATAATTAAAAACAAAAAACTCTATGGTGCAATCATTCTGGGAGATGATAAAGCTGCATTATTAGCCTCAAAAATATTTAAGGATAAAAAATATATTAATATGTTAAAAGAGATATTATAGATAATATTCATTTGGTTAATTTTTTAACAAATCTGACTTTGCATGTATTTGATTTTGAAAAGAAAAATTGTTTATGATATTATAAGTCTTTCCTGAGAATTGGAGGTTAATGTGAACAAAAAAGTCATATTACTTTTTATATTAATGATTGCTATCTTTTCTATGCCATCATGCAAAAAAAGGGAAAGTCTTGCACATGTAACTATTGTAAATATTGGAGATATAGCAATAACTGCTTCTGTTGATAATAATTCAATTACTATAAATTCACAGGATTCAAACACATGGGATATAATATGGGAGGATGATTCAGCAATTGAGGTTCAACTATACTCAGAACCTGTTGGATATAATGACTATGATGAAACGAGTGTAGTTCTTTTTGATGGAGATGTTTATACATGGCTAACAGGTTGGGGACTTGTAGGAGGTTCAGGTTCGACAAAATTGGCAAAAAAAAATAAATTTTAAAACCTTTTATTACTTTCCAGGGCAATTCTTTATTATCTCCGGATCGATATTCTTGTTTCCGCACACTTTATCAAAGTGAGTACTGAATTCCAGAGCAAGTTGTAAAGCTCTTCTCTCAAATTTTTCTTTATTTTTCCATGCATCTTCAGGGTTAAGGATTTTTGAATCTACTCCGGGAAAGCTTTGAGGTATCATTATATGAAATAATTTATCCTCTATATATTCAATGTCTTTTAAATCAGATTCAAGAACATTATGTACAATTGTCCTTGTAACATTTATATCCATTCTATCTGCCTCACCATAAGGTCCTCCGCTCCACCCAGTATTTATAAGAAAAACCTCGGTTCCATGTTTTTTGAGTTTTTCTCCAAGCATTGAAGCATAAACATCAGGATTTCTTGGCATAAATGGCTCACCAAAAAACCTGGAAAAAGTAGAAACTGGTTCAACAATGCCTGTTTCTGTTCCTGCAAGCTTACTTGTATAACCCATTAAGAACCATAACATTGCCTGGTTATCAGTCAACTTTGCAACAGGAGGCAGAACCCCATTTGCATCAGCAGTTAAAAATAAAATTTTATCTGGGTGATTCCCTTTTGATGACTTTTTTATATTTGTCAAAAACGTCAAAGGATAAGAACCTCTTGAGTTTTCAGTTAATCTTGCATCAAAAAGGTCAAAATTGCCTTCAGGATACATCATTGCATTTTCTACAAGAGCTCCATGATTAACATAATCATCTTCATGCATAATCGCATTGTAAATCTCAGGTTCTTTTTCAGAATCGAGATTTATTAATTTTGCATAACAGCCATTTTCGAAATTAGCAACTCCATTATCACCCCATCCATGTTCATCATCACCAAGCAATGCTCTTTTAGGATCAGCTGAAAGTGTGGTTTTACCTGTTCCTGAAAGCCCTAAAAATAAAGCAATGTCTCCTTTTTTACCTTCATTAGCTGAAGCATGAAGGGGAAGAATACCCACACCAGGAAGTTTATAATTCATTACTGTAAACATCAATTTCTTCACACTACCTAAATAGGCTGATCCGATAATGATCCCAATATCTCTTGCAAAATCCATTACAACTATTAGATCTGAAACAGAGCCGTCAGATAATTCTCTTAATTTTCCCTCATATTTATTTTTATCCAATTTGTCATAAGGAAAAGCAATTAATGTAAATTCCTTTTTATAAAAAACACTCTTATTAATGTCATCAGACACAGGTCTGAACATATTGTCTGAAAAAAGAGCTGTCATTGCTTTATCTGTTATGGTTTTTACGGGTAATGTATAACTGCTGTCAGCACCAATAACCCTGTTTGTAATATAAATTTTTTCTTTACTCTCAACCAGTTTTAATGCATCCTCAAATATCATATCAAAGGTTGCAGGATATAATGGATTGTTGTTTGGAGAATCCCAATCAATCTCATTTGTAATTTGCTCTCTATTTACAATATATGTATCTTTAGGACTTCTTCCAGTTGATTCTTTTGGAGTCCATAAAGCAAGAGCTCCATTTTTACTTATAAAAACTTCTCTGTTTGAAACAGATTGTTTGATTAATTCCTTTCTTTCAAGGCCAATCAAAAGATTCTTGTGGTTTTTCAAACAATCATTTAACATATTTAAATAATTCATATTCTACCTCTATTAATTTTTGTTATATATAATTTGTTATTATATATAATTCATTCAAAGCAATCAATATCACATTAAATAAATGTCATTTAAGAATTAAAGGTGAACAATATTTATTTAACTTGAAATAATTAAGAAATAATTATATAATTTAAAAAATGCGTCTGTAGCTTAATGGATAGAGCATTTGACTACGAATCAAAAGGTTGGGGGTTCGAATCCCTTCAGGCGCGTTTTAAATTTATAGAAAGGAGGAAATTATGCCTGAAATCAAAGATGGCTGTTCAGAAGATTTTATTTCAACTTGTAAAGAAATTAATGTTGAGGAAATAATAGATTCAATAAAGAAAAAGATTAAAGAAAAAAAGGAAATTGGGATTTTAAAGCAGAAAGATATAGATGAAATTAATGATATGGAATTATTGCCTTTACCAGATTTTTTAGAAATACCAAATGTATATGAACCTCATTTATACCCTAAACACAAGATTGAGGGTTTTGAACCCTTTCATTTAGATCTTGAAAAAGAAACTGGTACTGCAAAAAAGATTCTTGGAAAAATAAGGAATTTTTTTTCTCCTTTAACAAGGTTTATGATAAGACCATTTTTAAATGATTTAAAGAATTTAGAAGTTGAACTTCACAATCAGAATAAAGAGGAGATTCATAAATTAAAGCAGTTAATTCCAATTGTTTTTCAGAGTAAAGAATATATAAAACTTCTTCACAATTTTATGAATAATATGATAGTAGAACTGTCGAAACTTAAAATTGAAGAGGAATTACTAAAAACAAAGATAAAGGTTATGGAAGATAAAGTGGAATTTCTGGAAAACAGAGAAAGGGCTGTAGAAAAAAAGTTATTTAAAGAATGATAATACATCAATTTTTAACATCTTATTCTTATGGTGATGCAATTGGGAATGAGGCTTTTGAAATAAGAAATTATTTAAGAGAAAATGGAATAGAATCAGAGATATTTTCCCTCTTTTATCACCCTAAGTACTCAAATCAAATCATCAATTACCTTGAATATGATAAATTTTCTCATAAAGATAATATAATTATTTTTCATTTTTCAATTGGTTCACCTGTAACAAAAAAATTTTTAAGAATGTCTGATAAAAAAGTTATTATTTATCATAATATCACTCCTTACAATTTTTTTCTGGATTATCATAGAGTCCTTGCTAAAGATTGTTACAAAGGTAGAGTTGAGCTAAAAAACTTTGTTAATAAGATTGATCTTGCTCTTGGGGATTCAAAATACAATGAAAAGGAACTGAAGGAAATGGGATTTGAAAATACAGGGATATTACCTCTTGTAATGGATTTTAAAAAATTTGATGGCAAGGTTGACCCTGTAATTAATGAATTATTTAATGATGGGAAAAATAATTTAATTTTTGTTGGAAGGGTTATTCCAAATAAAAAAATTGAAGATATAATAAAGATATTTTTTATTTATCAAAAATATTTTGATGAAAATTCAAGATTGTTTATTGTTGGTGAATATAGAGGTTTTGAAAGGTATCTATCGTCACTTTATAGCCTTAAATCTAAGTTGGAGGTAAAAAATGTTCATTTTACCGGTCATGTGCCTGAAAATGAACTCATCTCTTATTTTAAATTGTCTAATTTATACCTTCATATGAGTGAACATGAAGGTTTCTGTGCTCCAATACCTGAGAGCTATTATCTGAATATACCGGTTGTTGCATTTAATGCTGGTGCAGTTAAGGAAACAATGAATAATGGTGGAGTTTTAATCAATAAAAAAGATTTTATACAAACTGCTGCATTGCTGGATCACATAATAAAAGACTTGCATTTAAGAAAGAAAATATTAAAATCCCAGCAAGAATCATTAAAAAAATATTTTAAGAACAAAACAGGAAAAATACTTCTTGATTATGTTCGAAATTTAACCTAAATAAACAGCATGCTAAGTTTCAATTCTGTTATTGTAAGATATGGTGAGATAAGCCTTAAAGGTAAAAATAGGATTGCTTTTGAATTAAAACTTAAATCCAACATAGAAAAAAAATTAGAAATTCAAAGAGAAGATTTTTCAAGAGTTATATTAAAGCGAGGGAGGATATATATTAAAGGAATTAAAGATGTTCCTGAATTGAAGAATATTCTTGGGATTTATTCATATAGCCCTGCATTAGAGATAAAAAAAGACATAGAAGAATTAGAAAAAGAGATTGTTAATTTTTTTTCTGTTTTAAAAGGAAAAAAGTCATTTAGAGTAAGGTGTCAGAGAATTGATAAAAAGTTTCCCTTAACATCTATTGATATAGAAAGAAAATTCGGGGAAATTTTGTTTGAGGGGACAAAAATTCCTGTAAAATTAAATGACCCGGATCTGAATTTTCAGATTGAAATAGGAGAGGATAATATATATATATTTTTTGAAAAAATTAAATGTTTTGCAGGTTTGCCATATGAAACTGCTGGTAAACTTGTGTCATTATTCTCTGCTGGGATTGATTCGCCGGTTGCTACTTTTTTGATGATGAAAAGAGGGGTTGAACCTGTCCTTGTTCATTTTAAAATAACTGATAAAGATTACAAAAAAGTATTATTGTTAAAAGAAAAATTAGAGGTATTTACATGTGGGAAAAAAATGAAACTATATGTTATAAATAGAGATGAATTGTTTAATGAAAAGTTTTCAAGTTTATATAAAAATGAAAAATTTTACCCTTATATGTGTGTTTTATGTAAGTACCTGATGCATAAAAAGGCCGGTGAAATTGCAAAACAAGTTAATGCTGAGGGAATAATAACAGGAGATAATCTTGCTCAGGTTGCTTCACAAACATTAAGAAATCTTTTTGTTTATACAACTGTTTCTGGATTCCCGGTTTACAGCCCTCTTATAAGTTTTGATAAGGAAGAGACAATTAAGATTGCAAAAGAAATTGGAACTTATGAAATATCAACAATGAAATCGGAAGGTTGTATTCCTCCAAAACATCCGAAAACAGGAGTCTCTTTAGAGGTTTTTAATAGAATATTGGAAGAAACAGAGCTTAAGTAAGTTATGTTACTTAAGTTTTTATTCAGTATTTAAAAAAATCAAGGCTCTTTTTACCAATTTTTTGTGTTCTATAACAATTAAAATATTTATTTTCAAATTTCAAAGATGTTGGTCTTTCGAGTACAATCATTCCATCTTCTTTAAGTACATTTCTCTTAAATATGACTTTAAGAGGATTTGCATATTCAAGAAGTTTATATGGTGGGTCAAGAAAGATTATATCAAATTTAAAATTGTCATTACTTAGATGTATTATACTTCTGTTGTAATCTCCCTTTATTATTCTGTAGAAATCTGATGGGATGCCAATTTTTTCTATATTATGTTTTAATAATTTTATCGATTCTGCAAGCTCATCAATAAATATCACATATTCTGCCCCTCTTGAGATAGCTTCTATTCCAATATTTCCACTACCTGCAAATCCATCAAGGAATATTTTTTCTCTTATTTCGTTTTGCATTATATCAAAGAAAGAGAGTTTGACTTTTGCAGTAGTTGGTCTTACATCAGGGTTCTTTGGAGATCTTAATTTTCTTCCTTTATAAAGCCCAGAATATATTTTCAGCATATAATAAGCATATAATCTTTTTCTAAACTAGTCAACCATTGAGTCATGAGTCCATGCTTTGTTATATGAAACAGTTAGAAAAGAAAGATGCTTCAAAAGGTCGTCCCTTTTTTTTTAATTGACCTTGAAAGTCTGACGAATAAAAGGGCAATAAAGTTTTGGAAAATCTGATAATATAGTTTTTTCTTCCATTTTTTTTATCCTTATAATTCTTTATAAATCTTCAGGACCTTTTCCCATGGATGTACTTCAATATTGTTTACAATTCGAGAGCGACTATCATTCATGGATGCCACTACCAGTTTGATACCAGATAACCTTTCCCTGAAACATCGAATAGTGGATATCGGAATATCAATATTACTAGATTTGCATTCAATAGCTAGGAGAGGTATCTGACCTTTGGATATCAGGATATCGATCTCATGGTTTCGTTTACGCCAGAATGAAAATTTATGAGGTTTTCCCAAATAATCCCGCATTCGCATTAATTCATTCAAGAACCAGGTTTCAAACAGGAATCCCTTTTCTCTGGGGGATGGCGGATCTAATAGGCGGTTCTGGATTGCTCTAAGTACACCGCAGTCAAAAAAGTAGGATTTGGGACGCTTCTTCTTTCGTTCGCTGTGGTCAAAGGGCCAAAGAAAAAACCCTATTAAGGTATCCTCTAAGATCTGGTAGTACTCTTTCACAGTACTAGCTGGTACAGAACATTCTCTTGAAATATTGGCGAATTCAATCACCTGAGCGTTGTTCTGTGCAGCAATGTCCAAAAATCTCTGAAAAGCCCCTAAATTTCTGGTAATTGCCTCTGCCTGGATCTCTTCCTTTATGTAGGTGGTTATATAACTCCTCAAATGTCCGATGACCAAATCCCATTTTTCTTCTACAACCAATGAACAGATTTTGGGTATGGTGCCATATTGCAATGCATGATTCAGATTAAAGAATTTACCAATTTCTGTAAATGTAAGTGGATGCAGTTTTAGATCCAGAGCCCTACCTCCAAGGAGGTTTGCCCCTCCCTGTTTTAATTTTCTCGCACTGGAACCAGAAAGAAAATAAACATGATTGTATTGATCTATACCCATCTGGACATAATTTAAGAGCTGTGTAACTTTCTGTATCTCATCTATCACAATTATAGCTCCCTTTGGTAAAACTGACACCTGTTCCCAGAATAACTTGGGTCTTGATCTGTACTGCAGTTCAAGTTCCGGATCGAGCAGGTCAAAATACTCGTCGGTTTTAACTTTTCGCAGTAATGTAGTTTTCCCGGTCATTCTTGGACCAAATAGAAAGGCAGAGGTGTTTAGCTTAGCTGGATTCAGTAATCTTTTAAAATACATATCATTCACCATTACAACAATAACATCTTAATGTTATTTTTTCAACAATTATAACATTATTTTGTTATTTTTTTTATTCTTCTATTTTCAATATTCAAATTTCTAATTTTACTTTTTACTTTTACCTTTTTACTTGTAAATATCTCAACCACCGTTGCCCTTATTCAAATGCTGCCTAAAAAAGTCTTGACAAAACCTATCGTAACCCTATCCTTATTTTAATTTTTGATATTATTTTTAATCGGGCGATTACATGGAATCGCCCCTACTATTCACTTAAATTGTGGTTTCTGCTCCGATCTTCCACACACCTCTTTCTCGAAAAGCCGGAATTGTCTGCCTTCGTGCAAGGTTGATCAAAGAGTTTAGAGATTTTTCACTTGATTTTGCATATTCCGAAAGATAGATGATCGATTCACCCTTAAGATATGAAATCCGTTTATGTAATGATTCAAATGATGCAAGTACGATAATTTTTTCCATAGTTTTTGTGTTTTTGGAATCATTGTATTCACGAAATGATTGATAGTAAATCTTTTTTTCCTTATCTCTGATTATTAAATTCGGGAATTCGAGCTTATTTAGCTGAAAATTAACAATAACTCTTCCTATTCTCCCATTTCCATCTAAAAAAGGGTGGATCGTTTCAAAATCCAGATGAAATTTTGCAATTTTATCTATCGGGTAATCATCGATATTACTTTCATACTCAGATAAAATAGCATCAACCATTCTTTCGACATGTTCCGGAGCAGGTGCAATATATGAACCAACACGGACATATTCGTTTTTCGTCCTAAAGCGTCCTGCAATATTATCATCGATATTTTCTATTAGCATCTTGTGAACCAGAAGTATTGTTTCTGAAGTTAAGGATAGTTCGTTTTTTTTAAGTTCAAAATATTCCATCACGCGGGCAAGATTTTTAGCCTCAAAGATCTCCCGGACAGAAACATTTCGGGATACTTCTTTGTCAAGAAGGATTTTTTCCGTTTCCTTAAGTGTAAGAGTTGAGTTTTCTATTGCATTCGAATTGAATACACTCTCCGAAAGTTCTGCTTCGTTAATAATTTTAAATAGTGATTCTTTCCCTGTGGAAAACCGATTGTATTCAGCTCTCAATATTTTTATTCTTTCTCTTATATGATTGGAAGTTGTCATGAACATACCATACTATATTAACTCTATTTTGTCAAATTTCCGTTAATATGTTTAGTTTTTTAAGCATATTAACGGTTTTTTTGATTTGTTCAGGATCAAACTCTGAATAGCTTTTATTTACCCCTGCATTTACAACAATCTTATAATTCAAGAACCAATTATGTTTCAAGAGAAGAAACAAAGGGTGAACAAAAATCAATACTTCAAAAGATCGCCCCTTTTTTACACCGTTTCGATTCCTACCTACTGGGGTCGACCACCACGATGCTTTCCAATATTGCAAAGTTTCCACCCACCAGGTCCGTTGTATACCAGGCCATATGGTCGGGGGCCTCAACGTTGGCGGGAAGTCTTTTCAAGGTAATTTTCGAATAACGTTTATCCGGGCTGCGAGGATATATTTTGTAATAATCGACAAGAGGATTTGAAACATATATTACGAATTTGTTTTTACGGTCATGACCTTTGAGCGCGACATAATGACCGCCTCCTCTTTCGAATACCTGGCGGCCATTTACTTGTTTCCGGGTGTACCAACCGAAAAGGATAACCA
>JAUWQW010000008.1 GCA_030610885.1 Candidatus Aminicenantota bacterium
CTCAAAATCCGTAAGAATTGATAGGGGTAATTTAGCTGTATAAGCATATCTTCTTAATTGAAAAGCAGGTTCAATATCGTGTTTTATATTAACTGAAGGTTTTTTAGCCTCTACAAAAAATTTTCTCACCCCACCAATACGAAAACTATAATCAGGAGCTTTAACTTTCCCTTTTATTTCAACTCTGTCTTCGCGTACAACATCACGATACTGTTCTGAATAATCCTTTTCATTGTACACATCCCAGCCAAGTAACATAAAAAATTTATCAATAAAATCTGCACGTGCTTTTGCCTCATCATAGTGTTTTCCCTTATATTGTTTGATATTGTGTTCAAAAAGATCAATTAATTCTTTTAAATTTTTGATATTTCCCTTCTCAAATATTTTATGTTATCTTCCTTCTTTATAAATCCAATAATAAAGAACCATAAAGGCTTTGTCAAGAAAAAATGTAGGGAAGAATGACAATTCGCCCTATTTTTGATATGTTGCGCGCTTCTACAGTTTTTGAATCTTCAATGAACAATGCAAAATATTCTTGTATTTGCAAGAAAAATGCCTTATAATAATTTGATTAATCTTGAAAAAAAATGAATCCAGAAAAGAATTTAGAAAATGAAAGTATAAGCAAAAAAAAATTGGAAGAGGAACTCTTAAAAGCTAGAAAAGAGATTGATGAGTTGAAAAAGGATCTTTATGAGCTTGAAAAGAAAGAAATTGTTGTGGAGATTTTACCTGTACTTTTCCATAAACTCAAAAATAAGCTCACTCCTATTTTAGGTTATTGTCAGATTTTATATAAAAAGACAGAGGATAATTTTTTTAAAGAGAAATTAAAGAAAATAGAAAGAAGTACAAATAATTTGACACATTTGATAAATATTTTAAGAGAGTATTTCAATAACGATACAATTATAAAACAAAGGGGAAACTTAAACAATATTATTTATGGGTTAGAGGATTATTTTGCTAATATTGAGAAAACTAATAATATAAAAATCTATATTGATACTGACAAAAAAATCCTGGATGATTTTTTAAGTGTGGGACAGATTGAGACTTTGATAACAAATATTATCAATAACTCTATAAATGCTATAAGAGCAAAGCACATACAACATGGAGTTATTAATATTAAAACAGAATTAAAAGAGAATATGTACAAATTAATTGTTAGAGATAATGGCATTGGCATAAGTAAAGAAAACATTTTTGATATATGGACTCCATTTTATTCTGATTTTCCAGGGAATCATGGAATAGGTCTCTCAATATGTGAAAAGATTCTTGAAAATCATAGAGCTGTCTGTAGTGTGAATTCAGTACAAGGTGAACACACTGTGTTTGAAATTATTTTTAAAGATAGATAAAAAAAATTGAAAAATATCTTGAAGGAGGAATGAATGTATAAAAAGTATGTATACTTTTTTTCAAAAGATTTTACTGAAGGAAAAAAGGAATTAAAAGACTTGCTGGGCGGAAAAGGAGCAAACCTTGCTGAGATGAGTAATTTAGGACTTCCAATACCCCCGGGTTTTACAATTACAAGTGATGTGTGTGATTGGTTTTATAAAAATAATGGTAATTACCCTGAAGGTCTTAAAAAAGAGGTGCAAGATAAACTTGAAAAATTGGAAGAATTAATGGGGAAAAAACTTGGTAACAGCAATGATCCATTACTTGTTTCTGTTCGTTCAGGCGCAGCTGTTTCTATGCCCGGTATGATGGATTCAATACTTAATCTTGGATTAAATGATAAATCTGCTGAAGGTCTTGCAAAATGCTCAAATAATCAAAGATATGCTTATGATTCATATAGAAGGTTTATTCAGATGTTTGGAGATGTTGTGCTTGGTGTTGAGCGTGATAAATTTGAAGATGCATTAAATGATCAAAAAATCAAAAAGGGTGTGAAAGATGATGTTGGTTTAGATGTTGAAGATTTCAAGCAAATTTTAGCTAAATTTAAAGAAATAATAAAAACTGAGACTGGAGAAGATTTCCCTCAGGATCCAAAAGTTCAATTATGGAAAGCAATTGACGCAGTATTTGGATCCTGGAATAATGATAGAGCTATAAAATATAGAGAAATAAATAATATCAAAGGATTGCTTGGAACTGCAGTTAATGTTCAATCAATGGTATATGGCAATCTCGGAGAGACTTCAGGAACTGGTGTTGCTTTTACAAGGGACGCTTCAACTGGAGAAAATATATTTTATGGTGAATATTTGATGAATGCTCAGGGGGAAGATGTAGTTGCTGGTATCAGAACTCCTAAACAAGTTGAAGAATTAAGAAAACAGAACCCAGAGATATATGAAGAACTTCTTTCTATACGAGATCGTTTAGAAAAACACTATAGAGATATGCAGGATATTGAATTTACCATAGAAGATGGAAAATTATTTATTCTTCAAACAAGAAATGGAAAACGTACAGCCTTTGCTGCAATCAAAATTGCTCTGGATATGGTTGAGGAAGGCTTGATTTCAAAGAGAGAAGCTGTTATGAGAATTTCACCAGAGAGTCTGGACCAACTTCTTCATCCAAAGATAGATCCCAATGAAAAATATAAGGTGATTGCAAAAGGACTCCCAGCATCACCGGGAGCAGCTGTGGGGAAAATAGTCTTTTCAGCTGATAAGGCAGAAAAGATGGCATCAAAAGGTGAAAAAGTAATTCTTGTTAGAAAAGAGACTTCCCCTGAGGATATTGGTGGCATGAATGTGGCTCAAGGAATTTTAACCGCAACTGGTGGAATGACTTCACACGCTGCTGTTGTTGCAAGAGGCATGGGAAAGTGCTGTATTGCTGGATGTGGAGATTTGGTTATAAAATCTAACAATAATTGCGAAATAGGAGAAAAAAGCTTTATAGAAGGAGATTACATTACATTAGATGGAACTAAAGGAGAAGTTATTGATGGAAGATTAAAACTAGTTATACCTGAAACTTCAGGAGATTTTCAGAAATTCATGGAATTTGTAAATGAGGAAAGAACAATGGGTGTACGAACAAACGCTGATACTCCTCAAGATAGTTTGATTGCAAGAAAATTTGGAGCAGAAGGTATAGGACTTTGTAGAACAGAACATATGTTTTTTGAAGGAGAGCGTATTGATGCTGTAAGAGAAATGATACTTGCTGAAGATAAAGATGGTAGAGAAAAAGCATTAAATAAGATTTTGCCTATGCAAATGAATGATTTTATTGGACTTTTTGAAGCTATGGACGGCTATCCTGTAACAATAAGACTCCTTGACCCGCCACTTCATGAATTTTTGCCTCACAAAGATGAGGAGTTGAGAGAATTATCAAAGACAATGGGTGTGAGTTTCACCCAGCTTAAGGAAAAAACTGAAAGCCTTAAGGAATTTAATCCAATGTTAGGTCACCGTGGATGTAGATTAGCTATAACTTTCCCCGAAATCGCAGTAATGCAGACAGAAGCAATAATTAAAGCTGCTTTAACAGTTAAGAATAAGGGGATTAAGGTATTCCCAGAAATAATGATACCTTTAACAGGTATTGAAAAGGAGTTTGAGTTTTTAAAAGAGGTTGTTGATGATAGGGCTGAAGCAATTTTCAAGCAAGAGAATGATAGAGTGGATTACAAGGTTGGAACAATGATTGAAATCCCACGAGCTTGCCTTATTGCTGATAAAATTGCCAAAAAAGCTGAATTCTTCTCATTTGGAACAAATGATTTGACTCAAATGACATTTGGTTTTTCTAGAGATGATGCTGGAGTTTTTCTTTCTGACTATATAGAAAAAAGAGTATTACCAAATGACCCATTTCAAAAGCTTGATATTACAGGTGTTGGAAAATTGATAGAAATAGGAATAAATAAGGGTAGAAAAACAAGACCTGATTTAAAAGTTGGGATCTGTGGAGAGCATGGAGGTGAACCCAGTTCTGTTGAATTCTGTTATAATGTTGGGATGAATTATGTTTCCTGTTCACCGTATAGAGTTCCAATCGCACATCTTGCTGCTGCTCAGGCAAAAATAAAGAAAGAGGAGATTGAATAACCCTTTTTCTTATAAAAAATTTAAGCTGGATATTTTTTTTTAAATGGTATAAAATTAAAATAATGAAGGCAATAGAGATAAAAGGTTTGGAAAAGACCTTTACTTCAAATTTTTTATTGAAAAAATATAAGGTTTTGAAGGATATTAATATAAGTATTGAAAAAGGGGAAATTTATGGCTTTTTGGGGCCAAATGGAGCTGGTAAAACAACAACAATAAAATGTATGCTTGGATTGATATCTTTTGATTCAGGAGAAAGTCTTATCTATGGTAAGGATTCCAAATCTATTGAAGGGAGAGAAAAAATAGGTTTTTTACCTGAACATCCATATTTTTATGATTATTTAACAGCAAAAGAATTGCTCATTTTTTCTGGTATGCTTTTTTCCATTCCTATAAAAAAAGTAATGAATAAGGCTAAATATTTATTAGAATTGGTTGGGTTAGAGGGTAAAGAGGATCTAAAATTAAAAAAATTCTCTAAAGGAATGATCCAAAGACTTGGGTTTGCTCAGACATTAATTAATGATCCTGAGATAATCATACTTGATGAGCCTTTTTCAGGGTTAGATCCAATTGGAAGAAAAGAATTGAGGGATTTAATAATATCATTAAAAAAATCTGGAAAAACCATATTTTTCTCATCTCATATATTGCAAGATATGGAAATGATTGTTGATACAGTTGGAATAATATTGGAAGGGAAGACTATTAAACAGGGAAAACTTTCTGATTTAATATCTCATAGTGTTCAATATCATGAAGTTGTTTTTAGGGGTGTTGATGAATCTTTATTAAAAAGTAATAATATAGGTTTTGAATTAAAGGATAATAATTATATTACCAAATCAAAAGATTTTGAAAAGGTTAATCATATCATTGAATTTATCATTATGAATCATGGAAAAATCATTTCAGTCACACCTTTTAAAATGACTCTTGAAGATATCTTTTTAGAGGAAATAAATAGATGAAAATTCGTGCTATTGCTTTAAACACATTTAAAGAGGCTACAAGAAATAAAATCTATTATTTATTGATCTTCTTTGGTATATTTTTTGTTTTAAGTTCAAAATTAGTGACTCTTTTAACAATTGGGGATCATGTTAAAGTATTGAAAGATCTAGGATTGGCTTCTATTAATTTTTTCAGTGTTTTGATCGCTATTTTTACTGGAATAGATCTTGTTTATAAAGAGATCGAAAGAAAAACAATTTATAATATTTTGAGCAAACCCATTTCTAGGAGCTGTTTTATAATAGGGAAATTTTTTGGACTTGCATTAACTTTATTTGTTGCATTAATTTCAATGGTTGTAATGTTTTTTTTATTTATGCTTTTATTTTCAGGAGAACTTGATGTTAGAATCCTGGTTTATTTTATTTTATTGTACTTTGAACTTTTAATAATTACTTCAATTTCTCTACTTTTTTCTTCTATTTCAACTCCCATTTTATCTTCAGTTTTTACGATTTCTCTATATTTGATTGGTCATGTTATTTGGACTTTTAATGAATTTAAAGATAAAATAGTAAATCCAATTATAAAAATAATTTCATATATTTTGTATTATACACTTCCTAACTTAGAAAAATTCAATATAAAAAATTCTATTGTAATGAATATTGATATAGATATTGGTATGATTTTAAGTTCAATTTGTTATGCTATTTTTTATATTGCTGCATTATTAATTCTTACTATTTTAATCTTTAATAAAAGAGAATTTCAATAATGAAGTCAAAACTTTTTATTTTTATTATTGTGTCACTTATTTTAGCAGGGGTATTTCAATATGATTATGATTCACATACCAATTACTTTGCTGAAAAAAATATTTTTGTTACTTTACCTAAGGGAAAAACTTTAGAGATATTATCTTTTGGTTTTAAAAATTTTGTGGCTGATATGATTTTTATATGGTCTATCCAATTCTATTCCAATTATAATTTGAATAACAGATTTGAATACATTGAAGACATTTATAATATAATAACTGATCTAAACCCAAGATACAGAGCGCCATACTATGTTGGTTCATGGATAATGGCATTGGAATTGAATAATTATAAAATGGCAATAAGACTCCTTCAAAAGGCATCAAAAAATTTAAAAGATGATTGGGATTTTGATTTTGAATCAGGGTATTATGCATATAAGTACCTTAAAGATTATAAACTGGCAGAGAAATACTATAAAAAGGCTGCAGAAAAACCAGATGCACCTTCATTTGTAAAGAGGTGGCAAGCACATACTATTTATATGAAAGATAATTTGACATATGCACTAAAAATGTGGCTGGAGATTAAAGAAAATGCAAAGAATAAATTGGAAAAAAATTCTGCATTAAATCACCTTTATCAAATTAAATTTGAAATTGATAAAAAGAACCTTGAAGAAAAGATAAAACTCTTTGAACAAAGATTTAGAAGAAAGCCTGTTAATTTAAAAGAATTAAAGAGAAAGGGAATTATAAATATGATTCCTAAGGATTTTAAAGGTGAAGATTATATATATGATTTTAAAACAGGTAAAATTAAAGCAAAGAAGGTATTTCGATGGAAGAAATTTTATTAATATTGTTCGGACTTATTATAGGCAGTTTTTTAAATGTTGTTATTTACAGGCTACCTATTGAGAAAAGTATAGTTAAACCTCGCTCTTATTGCCCTCAATGTAATCAAAATATAAAATTTTATGATAATATTCCAGTCATAAGTTTTATTATTTTAGGTGGAAAATGTAGAAACTGTAAAGCAAAAATATCATTACAATATCCTTTAGTGGAAATATTTACTGCTTTGACTTTCTGGCTTTCATATAGCTTTTATTTTTCAATCTCTCCGGTTTATACTGTTTTTACAATTATATTTCTGTGCATAATTGTGGTTCTTGCAATAATTGATTTTAAGCATATGATCCTTCCTGATGAATTTACAATTGGCGGTGGCGTTCTGTTCTTAATATATTCTTTTTTTAACCCTATAATTACATATAAAAGCGCATTTATTTCTGCTTTTGGTTCAGCTTTAATTTTTGCTTTTTTATATTTTTTTTATTTAAAGGTTAGAAAAATTGAAGGCCTTGGCTTTGGAGATGTAAAGATGATGATTCTTCTTGGTGCATTTCTTGGCATACATAAATTATTAATTGCTGTTTTTTTAGCCTCTTTATCGGGCGTAATTATTGGGTTTATATTTATTATATTCAAAGGTAAAGATTTAAAGACTAAATTGCCTTTTGGTACATTCCTTGGTTTTGGAACTTATATTTCTGTTTTTTGGGGAGATAATATTTGGAGATTTATTCAATCTCTTTCACATTAAAATTTATATAATGAGGTATGTAAAAATTTAAATGAAAAAAAATAACCTAATATTATTTCTGATAATTCAAGTTTTTTTAATATTTATCTTTGAAAATATTTATTCAATATTAAAAGAAATGGAAAGAAGAGAGATTGTTGAAATTAAAACAAAGTGTGATTTGATGTCAGATTTGTTTGTAGAAAAATTTAAATTTAATATTAATAAAATGAGAGAAAAGGGCTATTTTGATCGCATTTCTATTTATTCAAATTTGAAATCTGTAACTGCTATATCTGGAATTAAGAAAGGATTGATTTATTTTATAAAATCTCCAAAAGGTGATAACAGGAGTATTGTTTTTGAAAAAAATATTGCCTCATCTACACTTAAGGTTATAAGAAAGCTAAAAAGCATTTTCTTGGGTTTTTTGATTATACTTGGTGCTTTTATTGTTTTTACAGGATTTTACCTGGTTTTTTTGATAAAGAAAATTAAAAGTGATGTTAAAATAAAAAGCATATCTCCACTTCAGAATTATCTAAAAGAACTAAAAGATAGTGAAGTAGAGTTAAAGGATATTGTAGAAAAACAACAGGCGAAAGTAGTTGAAGAGGAAGAATTAAATAAAAACATCATAAATAAAATTAACAGTGGAATAATATTTGTGAATAGATTTGACAAAATTGATAGGTTTAATTCAGTAGCAGAAGTAATGTTTTCCCAAAGTTATGCAAATGCAAAGAATAATAGCTTGGAGAATATATTAAAAGAATTCCCTGAAATTTTAGGTTTTATAAAAGAAAAAAAGGATCAAAGAATCTCCTCACAGATAATTGAAAAAAGTAAAATATTCAATATTGACTTGATTCCTATAGGAGATACTGGGAACCTGATTTTAGTAAAAGATATTACTGAAGAGAAAATGAGGGAAGAGATAGATGGAAGAAATAAGAATTTTATAATGCTTGGAGAGATGACTACATTTCTTGCACATGAAGTTAAAAATTCTCTTGGCGTTGTCTATGGATATACAAAAACAATGAAATCTAAAGAAATAAAATTAGATAAAGTAAATAATGAGATAAAATTTATATCAAATATGATGGAGAGTTTCCTGAATTTTTCAAAACCAATCATAGGTGAGAAAAGAGAAAAGGTTAATTTAGTCGAATTACTAAATAAACTTGCATGCGAAAACGAACTTGAGACTAAACTTTCTAAAAAAGAAATTTTTATCAATATTGAAAAGACTCTCATAAGTTCTGTGTTCTCAAATCTTATAAAGAACTCCAAAGAAGCAGGAGCTGATATGTTGGAAGTTGAGTTCTATGATGCAGATAATATAGAAATTATTTTAAAAGATAATGGGAAAGGTGTTGATAAGAAGAATGTTGAAAAAATTTGGTATCCATTTTTTACAACTAAAGATAAAGGAACTGGTATGGGACTTGCAATTGTCAAAAAGATTGTAAATTCTTTGGATGGAGAGATATTTGTTTTAGATTCAAAAAAGGGCACTACTTTTAAAATTGTTTTTTATAAATAAGCTTGATTTATTTGTTAAATTTCATTAAAATTAACAATATATGAGAAAAAGAAAAGTGTTAGTTGTAGATGATGAAAATTTTATAAGAGAGTTAATTTATGATTTTCTTGAATTTGAGAATATTGAATGTGATAAAGCTGAAAGTCAGGAGGTTGCTTTAGAATTGATATCAAAAAATGATTATGATTTAATATTATTAGACAGGAATCTAAAAGATTTTAAATCAGAGAATATGATTGAAAAAATAAAAAAGGATATTCCAATTGTATTGCTAACAGGAGAAGATGGTGCTTGTGAAGATTATTTTAGAGAATTAGGTATAAGTGAAATTATCTTTAAACCTTTTCAATATGATGATTTTATGAATAAAATAAATCCCTATTTAAGGTTCAAATGAAAAAAACATTAATTTTTTTATTCATTATTTTTCTTTGTGTGAGTAGTTCACATTCTGAAATAATGAAATTAGCCGACATACAACCTGGAATGCAAGGTGAAGGTAAAACAATATTCAAAGGCACAAAAATTGAAACTTTTAAGTTCAAAGTGCTTGGGTTTATTGAAAAATTTGTTCCTGACAAAAATTTAATTATTGTTGAAATAGAATCTCCAGTTCTTGAAGGAGGGGGGATTTTAGAAGGTATGAGCGGAAGTCCTTTGTATATTAATGGAAAAATAATAGGGGCTGTATCTTACGGATTTAGCTTTTCAAAAAAACCAATTGCAGGAGTTACCCCAATTGAAAATATTATAGAGACTTCAGATTATAATAATCAGACATTTTTTATTGATATTTCGAATATTAAGGTTGAATTTGATAAAAAAAGCATAAAAAATGTTGTACATTTAATCCAAAAAGAATTAACAAAAAGAACAAATTTTTCTCCTGTTAGTAGTATCTCACCTATAAAACTCATTTCAACAAATAAGGGGATAAATCCTTCTGTCCTTTCCTATTTAAAACCAATGTTTACTCCTTTAAGTAATATTAAATTTTCAAAAAATATAAAAAAGAATGTTATCAATAGTAATTTATTTAAAATATCTGAAGGAGATGCTGCTTCAATTCCTCTAATAAAAGGTGATTTTGAATATTCTGCTTCAGGTACAGTTACTTATGTTGATGGTAAAAAAATATATTTGTTTGGTCACCCTTTTTTTAATTTGGGCACTGTTGATTTTCCCTTACATAAAGCAGAAATAATTTCAGTTGTCCCATCTTACCAAAGTGGTTTTAAACTTGCAGCCTCAAAGAACATGATAGGAACTGTACTTCAGGACAGGTTTTCCGGTGTTCAGGGAGAATTAGGTGCAAAGCCCTATATGATTCCCTTAAAGGTTTTTCTGAAGAACAGAAATAGAAAATTTGATATTGAGATAGTGAATCACCCTCTATTAACTCCTTCTCTTTCTGCAATTTCCTTAATGAACATACTTTCATC
Organism: Candidatus Aminicenantota bacterium; assembly: GCA_030610885.1. GTDB lineage: Bacteria > Acidobacteriota > Aminicenantia > UBA2199 > UBA2199 > JAUWNT01. The sequence continues at coordinate 10,337 of JAUWQW010000008.1, forward strand.
TGAATACCAACAGTATGGTTTTCAATCATTAAGGATAAAGGGGAAAATATTTATAGAAAATGAAAAAAATATAGTTTTAGATGATCTTTTTAGTGGCTTGGATTCTTCTTATGAATTTACAAATTTAATTCTTGCTATAAATTTTTTTCTTATGAATAATAGAGACAAAAGAATAAAAATTCAGAAGATAGATTTTGAAATAAGTAGCTCAGAGATAATAAAAAGAGCAAATATTGAAAATGTGATCATCAATAAGAATTCCTTTATGCCTGGTGAAATTGTGAGTATCAAACTCATTTTTAAAAATGAAAGAGGAAACAGAACAGTGGAAAAAATAAATGTGAAAGCCCCAAATTTAAAGTCAGGCTCAGATTTTTACTTAATGGTAGCAGATAAAGATGAAATGGCGAAATTTGATTCAAAAAACATTAAATCTGCATATTTTCCTATAAAATTGAGCTCATTAATAAGAGCAATTAATAATCTAAGAAAGAACAACAGAGTCTATTTTAAAATATTGGCCCCAGTTAAAAGTTTGTTTATTAAAGGGTATGAATACTCAAACCTTCCACAGAGTTTAAGAAATGTATTTGTTTTTAATTCTTCTTCAAATGTTCAATCAGAAATGACATATTCCACGTTAATGGAATATCAAATGAAGGTTCCAGCTGTTGTAAGAGGTAAGAAGCTATTTAAGTTGAAAATAAAAGAGAGGTAACATGAGAAAAACCAAGGTTGCTTTTTTTGTTTTATTTTTGTTAGCATATTGTCTTTGCAGGATATACCCTGTTCAAGTAAAGAAAATAGAATTAAAAAGTTATGAAGATTTTCAAAAAGGAGATTTGAAAGGAACAAGCATTGACAGTAGAGGTAGATTATCTATTGGACCTGAGATAAAATATTTAAAAGGACCGGAGAAAGAATACTATCTGTCACTTGATTTTATAGATGATAAGGAAATTTTTGTTGGCGTAGGGCATAACGCTGCAATCTATAAAATATTACCAGCAACAGGTAAGGTTGAAGAAATTTTTAAGACAGATCAACTCGATGTATATGCTATTCTAGTTAAAGATAATGGAGAGGTTTATGCAGGAACTTCTCCGAGTGGAAAAATTTATAAAATAGGAAAAGATAAAAAGGTTGTTGAATTTTATGATATTGATGAAAAATTTATTTGGGATATAAAGGAAGACAAAGATGGGAACATCATTTGTGCAGTAGGGAATAATGGTGGCGTGTATAACATTAAAGGTCCTGGAGATGGATATAAGGTTTTTGCACCAGAGGATTCTCATATTGTTGTTCTTTATATTACAAAAGATAACTCAATACTTGCTGGTAGCGGAGATCGGGGGATCCTGTATAAGATTAATAATGGAAAAGTTAAGGTATTATTTGATTCTCCTTTTGAAGAAATAAAAGGAATTTGTGAAGACATTAATGGAAATATTTTCTTTTCTGCTACAAAGGGAATAACTACCTATAAAGAGATAAGCAAAAATGGAATTGAACCCTTTTTTAATGATAAAAAAAACAAAAAAACCACAGGGATAAGTAATGAAAAAAGTGCCCTTTATTGCGTACATACAAATGGGATGGTTGAAAAAATTTGGTCATCTGAAAAAGAATATATATATTCAGTTTTTTATGATAAAAGAGATGATGGAGTGTTTGTATGCACTGGAAATTCTGGAAGGTTGTATAAAATAAAAAAAGATAGAAGCTTTAATTTAATATTTGAGAGTGAATCAGCTCAATTATTCAAAATAAAGGGAAATAGAAATGGGTTAATATTAATAACCAATAATTCAGCATCTATAATAAAAATTGAAGATAGATTAAATCCGAAAGGTACATATTTTTCAAAAATATTTGATTTACAAGTAAAATCAAGATTAGGGAAAATTTACTGGGATAGTTTAACACAAAGTAATTCAGGAATTTCTTTTTTTGTAAGAGCGGGAAATTCTAATATTCCGGATAAAACATGGTCTGAATGGTCACCTCCGTTTTATGATAAGGAAAATTCAAATTTGAATATTTCTGGATTTAGATATATACAAGTCAAAGTTTTACTAAACTCATCAAATATGACTAAAAATCCCAATTTAGATAATTTTAGATTGTTTTATGTCCAGACAAATTTAAAACCTCTTATAGAAAAGATAGAAATCAGTAAACCTGATCATATGAAAATTAAAGATAAAGAAGAGAATAAAAAATTAAAAAACGAAAAGTATCTAAATATTAAATGGGAAGCAAATGACCCTAACGATGATTTATTAAAATACAATGTTTTTATTAAAAAGTTTATAAACAAAAATTGGATTATTTTAAAAAAAGATATAACTAAAAAAGAATTAATCCTCTGGACTGAACTTTTTGAAGATGGAAAATATTTAATAAAAGTTGTTGCTGATGATAGTTTTGCCAATCCACATTCACAATCACAGTCACACACAAAGATATCCCAGCCATTTTTCATTGATTCAACTGCCCCGCTCTTAAGTGATTTTATAATAAAAAATAACAGAATAAGCTTTAAAGCTATTGATACAATTTCTACCATTTCTGAGGTGTGTTATTCTTTTGATGGAAATGTATGGTTCCCTGTTTTTCCGAAAGATATGATAAATGATTCAAAATCTGAGGAATATGAATTTGATATAATAAAACAAAATTCACAAACAATTGTTTTCATTAAGGTATCAGATGAATTCAAGAATTATAAAGTTTTTCAAAAAGAATTTTAAGATGACTGAACTATGCTTAGTTGGCAAATATAAGGAGATTTGAAAATATGAAGCAAAATGGAAAAATTACATTTGCAGGATTTATCTTTTTATTATTACTAGCATATGGAGGGTTTGTTGGAGTAAAATTAATAGGTGCAAAATATACGCAAGCTCAAATTAAAAATGAAGTGTCTGATAAGATTGGGTTTTTAAGAGGTACTGGTTTTACATCAGAAATGGGTGAACAAGCAATCGTAGAAATCTTATTGAAACATAAAAACGTTATATTTGACAAAGAACAAGGTGTTGTAGAACTGACCATTGATAAGGGAAAAATGAAAATAAAATATTATTTTGAATATAAAATCGATATTGATCTCATTTTATTTAAAAAAATCAAATCTATTAAACATAATAACGAAATAAGAAGCTATGATTAACGAAAATAGAGATCTGTTTTACATAAAAATTTTTTTAGGTTTTATAGCTTCTGTAATTTTCGTTATGATTTTAAAGGAGCTAAAAACTGTTTTTATCCCATTAAGTATGTCTCTTTTATTGTATTTTCTATTTAATGGGGTTGTAAAGAAATTACTGACTTTGAAATTCCCTAAAGTTTTTATCCTAGCTTTTTTATTGATATTTATATTTATAATTTTTTATTTTTTGGGAGTATTGATTTTTACTGGAGTGTCATCTTTTATAAATAAATTCCCCATGTATAGTGATCGTATTACAGAATTGTTAAAGAGCCTTTCAACACAGTTAAAAATCCCTATAAGTGATGTAAACGATTATATAAATAATTTTGATTGGACAAAATCAGTAAATACAATAACTTCATTTGTATCTACAGCTTTTGGCTCTTTTGCTACTTTTGTTGGAAATTTGATATTAGTTATTATATTCTTGATTTTTATGCTATCTGGAAGAAATGTACTGACAGGGAGAGTATATAGAGCATTTAATGGCAATAAAGCAGATAAAATGATTTTTATTGTAAATTCAATAGAAAATCAAGTACAGCATTATCTTTTAATGAAAACATTTATAAGCCTGCTGACTGGAATTATTAGTGGATTAATTATTTGGATTGGGGGCATAGATTTTGTGATTTTTTCTGCTTTATTAATCTTTATTCTAAATTTTATCCCAAATTTTGGCTCGATTGTAGCAACATCATTTCCTATAATTATAGGATTAATAAAATATGGTCTTTCAATAAGAATTCTTATTATTGCAGGAGCTCTGACTTTAACTCAAATGATAATAGGAAATCTTTTTGAACCAAAAATAATGGGTGAGAGATTAAATTTATCACCTATAGTTATTTTGGTCTCTTTAATTTTCTGGGGATGGATATGGGGAATTATTGGAATGATATTGGCTGTACCCATTACTTCTGCTTTAAAAATCATATTTGCTAATATAGGGTCTTTAAAACCAATTTCTGATTTAATAAGTGCAGAATAGATTGAAAATTTATTTATAAGTTCCTTTTAGTATAAAATATCAACTGTGCTCTTACCGGTTAGTTTTTCTATGTCTTTTTTCATCGAAACAGTTGGCTTTAACCCTTCTTTTTTTGAGGATTTTATTGTTGTTTTATAGCCATTTTCATGCTTTATTATAATAATATATGGGATAGAATCTTTGTTATTTTTTATTATATTATTTAATTTTTCATTAAAGGATTTTGTTAGTTGATTACAGTTTATTTTTATCACAATTTTTCTTGCCTTTTTTTTTAGAAAAGTTTCAAGCTCAGTTATATTTTCCAGGTAAACATTAAGAGTTGTGTCATCATTGTCAGGTAAGACGCCTTGCAAAAAGTATGGAAAATCCAATCTTATATCATTTTTTATATCATTCCATTTATTTTTTTTATTAAATACCAAAACTTTGATTCTTCCTGTTAAATCTTCAAAAAACAATTCGCCGTAAAAATCACCTTTTTTTGATTTTTTCTGTTTAAATTCAGTAATAACACCACCCAACCTTATTTTTTCACCTTTTAATTCTTTTATGTGGGAGATATTTATATTTGACACCTTTTCTATTTCATTTCTGTATTTTTCGATTGGATTGTGAGTTATATATATTCCAGTGATTTCTTTTTCACCTTTTATTATTTCATTTTCTGTCCACTCATTTTTTTCATGGTATCTTTTTGGGATAATTATATGAGAAGGATTTTCATGTTTTGAGAATAAAGATAGTTGGTTTTCATCTCTATTTTTATCAATAATTGAAGCATTCTTTATAACCTCTTCAACACTTTCAAAGAGTACTCTGCGTTTTATGTTAAAGCAATCCATAGCTCCTGATTTAATCAAGCTTTCAATAACTGCTTTGTTAACTTTACTTAAATCTATCATTGTAACAAAATCAAAATAATTCTGAAAACTTCCCTCTTCTTTTCTTGTTTTTAGAATACTCTTAATAGCTGCATTTCCTACATTCTTTAAACCTTTCAATCCAAATCTTATTGAATTTGAAGTTTCAACTCTGAAATTCTCATAACTTTTGTTTATATTCGGTGCCAATATTTTGATCTCCATTTTTTTACATTCAGATATATATTGAATAATTTTGGATGAGGTAGATGTTTTTTCTGATTCGGAAGTTAGATGTGCTGACATAAAATATACTGGGAAATGAGCTTTTAAATATGCTGTTTGATAAGCAAGATAAGCATATGCAGTAGAATGAGATTTGTTAAAACCATATTTAGCAAAGGTTTTTATCTGTGAAAAAATTTGATTGGTTTTATTTTTATTATAGCCTTTTTTTATAGCTCCTGTGATGAATTTATCTTCTATGTTTGGGATTTTATTTATCTGCTTCTTACCCATTATTTTGCGCATCTCATCTGCTTTGCCCATTGAAAAACCAGCAATTTTTACTGAAATTTGCATAACCTGTTCCTGAAAGACAATTATTCCATAAGTATCTTTTAAAATTCCTTCAAGTTCAGGAAAAATGTAAGTAACTTCTTCTTTACCTAATTTCCTTCTCACATAGGAATTAGCCATTCCAGATTCCAGGGGGCCAGGTCTATAAAGTGCATTTAGGACAATCAGATCTTCTATTTTTTGTGGCTTAGTTCTTTTTAGATAGTCACGCATTCCAGAACTCTCAAATTGAAAAACTCCATCAGTATTTCCATTTTGAAATATTTTAAATGTTTTTTTGTCATTAAACTTAATATTCTCAAGATCAATATCAATATCCTCTATTTCTTTTACTTCATTTATTATGTTTTTTATTATTGTCAGGGTTTTAAGGCCAAGGATATCCATTTTTAAAAGGCCAATGTCTTCAACCTCTTCTTTTTCAAATTGTGTGACAATTTCATCTTTTGTTTTATATAAAGGCATGAAGTTAGTCAATTTTTGGGGAGCTATTACAACTCCTGCAGCGTGCATTGATGTGTGTCTGATATTATTTTCAAGTTTTAAGGCAAAATCTATAAGCTTAGGAACATCTTTTATTCTTTTTATCTCTTTCATTAAGTCTTTATTGGTTTTAATCTCATTTTTTAGGCTTACTTTGGGTCCTTCAGGTATCATTTTTGCAAGTTTATTTACATTACTAAGTGGAATCTCAAGTACTCTTCCTATATCGCGTATTGCCATTTTTGCTTTCATTCTTCCGAAAGTAACGATTTGTGCAACACTTTCTTTACCATATTTATCTCTTATATATTCAATAACATCATTTCTTCTTTCACGGTCAAAATCAATGTCAATATCAGGCAATGAAATCCTTTCTGGATTCAAAAATCGTTCAAATATTAAATCATACTCTAAAGGATCAATGCTTGTGACACCCATTACATATGCAACAAAACTTCCCACAACAGATCCTCTACCAGGTCCTATTGAAATATTATTTTCTTTTGAAAATCTTATTATGTCCCAAACAATAAGGAAATAGCTTGGGAATCCCATTTCTCTTATTTTCTCTATTTCATAATCAAGACGTATTTTATATTCTTGTAAACTTTTTTTTTTATTTTTTAATTTATTTTCAATTTTTTCAAAACCTTTTCTACATATCTGTTCAAAATAACCATCAACTGTTGTACCATCAGGGACTTTAAATTCTGGTAGATAATATGTTCCTAGTTTATAATCAAAATTACATTTAGCAGCTATATCTAATGTTGTTTCAATGGCTTCAGGTACCTCGGAAAATAACTCACGCATTTCATCAGGTGATTTAAAATACATCTCATCAGTTTGTTTTTTCATCGGTCTTTCTGGGTTTGACAGAACATCATTTGTTTGTAAACATATCAGTATTTCTCTTGCATCTGAGTCTTCTTTATACAGATAGTGAACATCATTTGTAGCTACAATAGGGATTGATAAATCTTTTGAAAGTTTAATTAATTTTGGTAAAACTTCAATTTGTTTTTCTAAAAAATGGTTTTGTATCTCTAAATAATAATCATCTTTAAATAATTCTCTGTACCACTTTGCAGCTTCATATGCTTTATCTTCTCTGTTACACAATAGATAATATGGAACTTCTCCCTGTATACAGGATGAAAGAACAACCAAACCATCTTTATATTTCTTTAAAATGTCCTTATCAATTCTAGGCTTTCTGTAAAAACCTTCTTTATATGAGAATGTTATTATTTCAGAAAGATTTCTGTAGCCCTGCTCGTTTTTAACTAGAACGATTAGATGAAAATAATTCATTTCATGTTTGTTTTTATTAGGTTTAATAAATCTTGATTCAGGGGCTATGTATAACTCTGAGCCTATAATTGGCTTTATGTCGTTTTGTCTGGCTTTTTTGTAAAAGTTAACAGAACCAAGGACATTCCCATGATCAGTGAGTGCTACAGCTGGCATATTTAGTTCTTTGGCTCTTTGAATCAATGAATCGATTTTTAAAGATGAATCAAGAAGACTGTACTCTGAATGAACATGTAGATGAATAAAACTTTTCATCTGTTTTCTCTTAATTTTATTCCCATTCAATTGTTCCTGGTGGTTTTGAGGTTAAATCATATGTCACTCTATTTATACCTTTAACTTCATTTACAACTCTGTTAGCAACTTTTTTTAAAAAATCATATGGAGCAGGATACCAATCAGCAGTCATTCCATCAATGCTTTCAACCATTCTAACTACAGCTACATTTTCATATGTCCTAACATCTCCCATAACTCCAACGCTTTTAACTGGTAAAAGAATAACAAATGCCTGCCATACCTTATTATAGATTTTAAAATTATTTAATTCTTCTATTAATATTTCATCAGCAGATTGTAATTTTTTCACTTTATCTTCTGTTACTTCTCCAATTATTCTCACTGCTAAACCGGGTCCTGGGAAAGGATGGCGATTAACAAATATTTCACTAAGACCAAGCTTTCTTCCAACCTCTCTTACTTCATCTTTGAATAATTCCCTAAACGGCTCAATGATTTTCCATTCTATATTTTCAGGAAGACCACCAACATTGTGATGGCTTTTTATTTTCGCAGAAGGTCCGCTAACGGGATTTGATTCAATAACATCTGTATATAGTGTACCTTGAGCAAAAAAATCGGTTTTCCCAATTTTTCTTTCTACTGTTTTAAATGTATCGATAAATGTTTTGCCTATTATTTTTCTTTTTTTTTCAGGAGACCTGATTTTTTTTAAATTTTTCAGAAAGATCTTAGAAGCATCTATTCCATAGACTTTAAGATTGAGCTGATTTCTAAATTTATTCATTAAATCTTTATGCTCATTTTTTCTAAGAAGTCCTGTATCAATAAAAACTGGTATTAATTGATTACCAATTGATTTTCTTAGTAATAAGGCAAGAACTGTAGAATCAACCCCTCCACTTAATCCGAGTATAACTTTTTGAGTTCCAACGCTTTTTCTGATTTTTAACATAGATGATTTAATAAAATCCTCCATATTCCAATCAGATTTTAGATTTGAAATTTCAAATAAAAAATTATAAATGATTTTTTTTCCTTCCTGAGTATGAGCAACCTCAGGATGAAATTGAACTCCAAATATATTTCTTTTATTTGATTCAATAACAGAGATTTCTGTATTTTTTGTTTTACCAGTTACAATGAAATCTTTAGGGTATTGAGATATTTTGTCTCCGTGACTCATCCAGATCTTTGAATTGTTCTTTATATTTTTAAGAAGTTTACTTGTTCTTACGATTTCTAAGTTTGCTAGACCATATTCTCTGTTTTTTGCAGATTCAACTTTCATATTAAAAAGATATGCTATTAATTGAAGACCATAACAGATTCCTAAAATTGGTATTCCTAATTCCAGAACAGCAGGTTCTATTTTAGGGGAATTTTTCTCATAAACACTTGAAGGCCCTCCTGAAAGGATAATTGCACCTGGCTGAAAGTTCTTTATCTTTTCTATGTTTACATTGAATGGCATGATTTCAGAGTAGATCTTTAATTCCCTTACTCTTCTTGCAATCAGTTTAGTATATTGAGATCCAAAATCTAAAATCAAAACACTATTTTTCATAACGTATGTTCCCGATTTGAGACATATGAAACAACACTTTTATTGTTTCTTATTTTTTAAGTTTTAAGAGTTTGGATGCCATCATTCCAAAAATCATTCTTGATACATCGAATATATTAATTCCTGCTTCTTTAGAAATTTCATTTATACTCTTTCTACCATCAATTTTTGAAATTACCATCCATTCTAAAGTTGATAATGAAATTTTTCTCCTTTCATTCCTATCAACTTCACTGAAAACTGGTATTGAATCCATTGAGCCAACTTTTTTTCTTAACAATTTCCATTCATCAATTCTTTTAGCAGATTCCATAAGTAGTGAAGTTACTGATCTTTCTATTGATGCTTTTGTATTAAAACGTCCTTCTTCAAAAACAAATTCACCTTCTTCCCATGAAGTTAATGTAAACACAGCATCTTCTCCATTGAAATTTTCAACCTCAGCATGATTGATCTCACCTTTATCAATAAATATAAAACCTTTTTCGCCAGTGTTTTTTGTGATAATAAATCTACCAGTCTGTTTTGAGTTAGAAACCAGCTGCATAATATCAGCTAAATTCACAGATTTAAGTGACCCACTTAAGCTCATTTTTTTAATTTTTGTTCTTAGTATAGAATATTATAGGTTTATTACTATTTTGTCAAGGAATTAATTTGCAATTAAAGATTTTTTTATTTTATTTCTTACAATAAAGTAATTAGATTAGAATTCAAAAAAACCGCTCCGTTTTAATCTGCAAATAACAAAATCAACCAATCTAATTGACTAAATATGATTAATATATTAGTATATTAAGATGAAAATATTTTGTTTTGCAGGCTGGTCTAAAAGCGGAAAAACAACTTTGATTATACAATTGATTGAAGAATTAAAAAAAAAAAATAAGAAGGTTTTAGCAGTAAAAAATATCCCAAATAAATATAGTTTAGAACCTGAATCAAAAGATACTTTCAAATTTCTTGAATCAGGAGCTGATAAAGTTTATCTCATTGCAAAACAGGAAATTTTAAGCATGAAAAAGATAAAAAACGAAAATGAAGCAATAGATATTTTAAAATCAGATTTTAAAAACTTTGATTTTTTAATTCTAGAGGGTTTATATATAGAAAACATCCCTTTAATCGAAGTGTTTGATTCAAAAACAAACAATAACCTTAAATTTCCAATTGATAGATTATCAGCAATTGCATCAGATAGAAAATTAACAAACAAAATCCCATGTTATAAAAGAGATGATATAAATGAGATCATAAAATTTATGGAGAACTATAATGGATAAAAATATTATTTTAAAAATCAATGATAAAGAAATATCTTTGAATTTTTTTGTCAAAAACGTATTTATAAATGTTAATGAGGGCTTAATTGAGTCTCTTGATAAATTACCTGAAAATATAGAAAAAATTGAGATAAAAATTGAAAAAAAATAAAGGAGATATAAATAAAAAAGGAGAATGAAACATGGCTAAAAATTATGATATTAATCAATTAAAATCAAAGCACAAATTATTGAAAGAATTCAAGTACACACTAAAACCTGTTGAAAGAGGTTATAACAACAGAACTTTATATATTAACCTTTCAAATAATGAGATCAAAGAAAAACCTGTTTCAGACGAAATGAAGAAAAAATTCATCGGAGGAAAGGGCTTTGCTCTTAAATTATTGTGGGATGCAGTTAATGAAAATACAAAATGGGATTCTCCTGAAAATGAAATAAATATTGCGGTTGGACCAATTGGAGGAAACACCTCTTATGCAGGAAGTGGAAAATCAATTGTAACTTCAATATCTCCTCTAACCAATATACCCATTGATAGTAATGTTGGCGGATTTTTTGGACCATATTTTAAATTTTCAGGTTTTGATGCTATTGAAATCCAGGGAAAAGCAAAAAATGAAGTGATCATTCATATAGATGGTGATAAAGGGATCATTCAGATTTTTGAAGCTCCGGAAGAAGCAATTAACAGTCATATTTTAGCAGAACAGATGATTGATATGTTTGCAGAAAATGAGAAGGATAAAATTCATATTTCATCTGTAAGTGCTGGTAAGGGCTCAGACCACTCACATATAGGATGTTTGAATTTTTCATTTTATGATGTAAAGAAAAAAGCAGTACGTGTAAAACAAGCAGGAAGAGGGGGTACTGGCACGGTCTTTAGAGATAAAAAATTAAAAGCCCTTGTTGTAAAGTATTCAAGTTTAAATGCTAATTCAAATAATGTTTTTGATTTATCGAAATTAAAACAAGCTGGACTTAAAATACGAAAGGAATTAAACGAACTTGATGACCAGCAGTGTAAAATGAGAAAGGTTGGGACATCCCATTTAGCAGAATTAATGAATGAATATGATTTGTTACCTACAATGAATTATAAATTCGGAAGCCACAAACATGCTTCAAATATATCTTCTGATGAATTTTACAAATATTACACGCATGGTTATGCTACTGATGGATGTTGGATCGGTTGTGCCATGGCATGTTGTAAAGCTGTTGAAAATTTCAAACTAAAAACAGGACCATACAAAAACGATAAAGTTATTGTTGATGGACCTGAATATGAAACAATAGGAGGATGCGGTTCAAATTTAGGAATATTTGATGCTGAAGCTGTGCTTGAAATCAATTTCTATTGTGATACTTATGGTGTTGATACTATATCATTTGGTACAATGACTGCATTTATTATGGAATGCTGGGAAAACGGTATACTTGATAAAGATAAAACCGGAGGCCTTGAATTCACATGGGGCAATTCAAAAGACGTTTTTGAACTTCTTCATCAAATTGCAAGAGGAGAGGGATTTGGTTTAATTGCAGGAAAAGGCATAAGAAAGATGAAAGATCATTTCGAAAAGAATTTCGGAGCAAATAGAAAATTTATGGATGATATTGGTATGGAAGCAAAGGGTCTTGAATATTCTGAATATGTGACAAAAGAATCACTCGCAATGCAGGGTGGGTATGGACTTGCTTTAAAAGGACCTCAACATGATGAGGCATGGCTTATATTTATGGATATGGTCAACAACCAGATACCTACATTTGAAGATAAAGCCGAAGCCTTGCACTATTTTCCCATGTTCAGAACATGGTTCTCATTGCAAGGGTTGTGTAAACTCCCATGGAATGATGTAGAACCAGCTAACAATGCTGAAACAGACGAACCAGCAAAGGTCCCAGAACATGTTCAAAACTATGTTGATATTTTCAATGCAGTTACTGGAGAGAATATAGACAAAGAAGAATTGATCCTTCAATCAGAAAGGGTCTATAATTTTCAGAGGGTTTTTAATATAAGGATGGGTTATGGTGATAGAAATCATGATAAAATCCCTTACAGATCAGTTGGTCCGGTTACAGTTGAAGAATATGAATCAAGACAGGAGAGGTATGATAAACAATTAAAAGAAAAAATTGGAATTGATCCTAAATATAAAAACACAACAGAAAAAGTAAAAATACTAAGAGAATTCAGGGGACAACAATATGAACTATTAACTGATGCAGCTTATAAAAAGAAAGGATGGACAAAAAATGGAACACCAACAATAGAATATCTCAAAAAAATCGGTATGGATCTTCACGAAGTGATAGAAGTTGTAAAAAAACATATATAAACTAAATATAACTACGATTTTTTAATCTTATTTTTTAAAGAAACTTGTTAATTTGGAAATAAAAGAAGTTTTAGGAACATAACCCGTTTCTTCATTAATTCTCTCTTCTATCTCTTTGATTTTAAAAGCAGTTGCTGTTTTTAAAGGATTTAAATTCTTTGATATCTCAAACATAGTAATAGCTTTTTCAAGCTTTCCCGCTCTATAATAATTTTCCCCAAGATAAAAATATGCATCATCATTATCTTTATCAATTTTTATAGCATTAAGAAAATATTTTTCAGCAGCATAATAATTTTTTCTTTTCATTAATAAAAAGCCAAGATAAATTAATAATAAAACATTTCTATTATTCATTTTAAATGCATCATCCAATTTCTCACCAGCTTTTAAATATTCGCGTTTTATAAGAAAATAAATTCCTTGATTGAATATAAATTTAAAAGTAAGATCAGAGGAGTAGTTTGTAAAATATTTTTCATTTCCTATTTTTGAATAATGTTTTATTAAAATTAAATATGATTCATGATACTTAAAAAATTCCTTTTCCAGGTGTTGATCTGATAAAATAATTCTTTTAAACTGTTTTTGATCTATTTTTTCAAAATATGCATGGCGTACTTCCTCTACTTTTACACCTTCCCTTAAATTAAAAATACTCAATGCTTTTAGTATTAATTCTCTTTCCATTTGAAAATCATCTTATCATATCTTATTTAATATTCAAATCTTTTTTCATTAAATGGAAAGTTTCCAAAGTTTTTGCCCTTGCATTTTCAAAACCTCCAGTTGTATCAATTATATAATTGGCAATCTTTAACTTTTCACTTAAAGGAAACTGAGATTTAATTCTCTTTTCAGCATCTTCGTGGCTTATCTTGTCTCTTTCCATAAGACGCTTATATTGTTCCTCAGAATTTGTGTAAACTACAATTGTTTTATCGAAATTTTTATAATTCCCAGATTCAACCAAAAGTGCTGATTCATATATAAAAAAATCATAAATCTCTGTTTCTGCCAAATCCTTAAAAATCATATCCAGTTCTTTAAGTACACGCGGATGAACTATCTTATTTATGAAATTTCTTTTCTCTATATCCTCAAATAATATTTTTGCAAACTTATCCTTTTTTATTCCCTTTTTTTCATCATATATATCTTCCCCAAAAACTTTAATGATTTTCTCTACAAACTCAGAATCAGGAAGGAATATAATTTTTTTTGCAATATCATCAGCACGTAATGTATAACATCCAAGTTCCTTGAAAATATTGAGTGCAAAAGTCTTCCCAGAACATATTCCGCCGGTTAACCCTATTTTAAACATTTTCCTATTCTCTTAAATTTTAAAGGATGTGAAAATTGTTGTCAAGTCAGATTGAATCACATTAATTAATTAAATAATCTCTTTTTCTTCAAAGAAGCGTATAATTCGGTAAACACCCTTTGCATCAATCAACCCTTTCCCAATATTTCCCATTTTTGCTCTTTTTTCAAAGGTTAATGAATCTATATATTTAACTAAATCTTTTTTTTTAAAATCTATATTTTTTTTATATTTCAAACCTGCCCCATGTTTTTCAAAACTTTCTGCAATAAACTTCTGTTTTTTATCAGAAAATAGACAAACAAATGGAGTACCTGTACTTGCTGCTTTATATGCTGCCATATCCTCATACAGCAAGGCAATGTCAGATTCAAAAAAAGATCTGGCAATACTTTCTGCTTTTCCAGCAAACTTAATAGAAGGATAAATTCTCTTAAGTACTTTTTTGTTTGATTTTCTTATACAAATCCCGGGAAATATCTTGATTTCATAATTATAACTGAAAAAAAGATCAACAATCTCTCTTAATTCTCTATATTCGGTGCTTTCTCCCATAAGTATAAAAATTTTTTTGATTTTTTTTCTGTATTCTCTTTTAATCTTATTGAAATGTCTATATTTGTTGTGAAGAATTGCATAATCTGGTCCACTCAGAATATGTTTTTCTTTAGCATAAGGAAACAGTTTTTCAATTGATGCATCTATTGTAAAATCAACATCCTGCTGATTTAATCCAAGATCTGTTATCTGTATTGTATTGATTCCATTTTTTTTTGCCCATTTCAAAAATTTGATGTCTTCTTTTGCAAAATGTTTTAAGTCAAGTACTATACTTTTAATTTTTTTTTTGTCTAAGTTTTCAAAATTTTCAAACAAACAAAAATGAAATCTTCTCTCTTTTAAAAAATTTATAATGCTCTTATCATTATTAATACAAAATAAAATTTCTGTTTTCTTTTTAAGTAAAGATGCAAGATAATAACTTCTATTTAAACGCCAGAAATTTTTTTGAGGAGATGAATCTATTCGAAAAATAAGCATCAAGCAAACACTTCTCTTATCCTCTCAATAGCCCAATCAAGTTCTTCTCTTTTAATAACTAAAGGAGGAGCAAAGCGAATGATCCAGTCATGTGTCTCTTTTGCAAGAATACCTTTTTCTTTAAGAGCAGTTGTATATTTTCTTGCTTTACCTGCTTCCTTTTTAAGAACCACAGCATTTAAAAGCCCTTTTCCTCTTATAATTTCTATCTTCTCAGAATTCATATCAATTAACTGTTTTCTAAAGTAAGCACCAAGTGTTTCAGCATTATAAGCAAGATTTTCATCAATAAGAACATCCAGAGCTGCAATTGCGCATGCGCATGCTAATGGATTTCCACCAAATGTTGAGCCATGTGTTCCTGGTGTAAACACATCCATTATATCTCTATTTGCGGCAATACCGCTCACTGGGAAAACGCCTCCTCCAAGCGCTTTACCCATAATAATAACATCAGGTTCTACACCCTCATGCATAAAAGCAAAAAGTTTCCCAGTTCGACAAAGACCTGTTTGAATTTCATCAAACGTAAGAAGCATATTGTTTTTGTCACAAATTTCTCTCAAACCTCTCAAATAACCATCGTCAGGAACAACCACACCAGCCTCACCCTGTATTGGTTCAACCATAATTCCAACAGTATCCGGGCAAACTGCCTTTTCAACAGCTTTTACATTATTAAAGGGGACAATCTTGAAACCAGGTGCAAAAGGGCCATAATTTGTATTTGCAACAGGGTCAGTTGAGAAGCCTACAATAGTGCTTGTCCTTCCATGAAAATTATTTTCCATTACAATTATCTCAGCCTTGTTTTTTCTTACACCCTTTTTCTCATATCCCCACTTTCTCATTACCTTTATTGCTGTTTCAACAGCCTCAGCTCCTGTATTCATTGGAAGTATCATATCTTTACCTGTTAATTTTGCAAGCTTTTCTGCAAAAATAGGCCATTTGTCATTATAAAAAGCCCTTGAAGTAAGGGTCAAAATATCTGCCTGGTCTTTTAAGGCTTTTATAATCTTAGGATGACAATGCCCCTGATTTACTGCTGAATATGCTGCAAGGCAATCCAAATATCTTTTACCTTCTGGGTCCCATACCCAAACGCCTTTAGCCCTTGATATCACAACTTCTAAGGGATGGTAATTGTGAGCTCCATATTTGTGCTCAATTTCCATTAATTCTTTTGAACTATATTTATCCATATTTCACCTCTTTATTATTAAACTCTCAGTTAAATATAAGAGTAAACTCTATTTTATCAATTTAAATCTATTCGTCAACCCATATAAAAATATTTATGCATGAGGTCAGAGCAATATAAAAATATATTTATTTTTTTAAAAAAACACTGTCTAATACTATCAAATTGCTTTATATATTTGGTTTTTTATTAAATTTAAAGTTGACAGCTAACTCAAAATATGTTAAAAAAAATAGATTAAATAGAAGAAAGATGAACTTAAATTTAACAAAAAATTCACACTAAATATAAAAGGAGGGTGTAATGAAAATACAACCATTAGATGACAGAGTATTAGTTGAACCAGTGGAAGAGGAAGAGAAAAAAAGCTCTATTATTCTTCCTGACTCTGCAAAAGAAAAACCAATTATTGGTAAAGTAATAGCTGTTGGAACTGACGAGGAGACCAAAAAGCTAATTAAAGTCGGAGACAAGGTGATTTTTGGCAAATATGTTGGTGAAGAAATTAAAAACGAAGGCAAAAAACAACTTATTATCTCAAAAGCTGACCTTCTTGCAACAGTTAAGTGATTTTCTGTCTTAATGCCTCAAAAAGTAATATAGCCACAGAATTTGAAACATTTAATGATTCAATCTGTGATGAATGAGGTATTGAAATTAACTGATCTGAGTTTTTCTTTAGTAATGGGGATATGCCTTTATTTTCATTGCCAACAATAAGTGCAGTTTTATATTTAAAATCATATTTGTAGTATTCTAACCCTTCTTTTACATGTGTACCAATAATCCAAAAGTCATTTTTTTTCAAAGCAATAATATCATTTGTAAGATTTTTAGATAGAACAATTTTTGCTTTTGTTAGACTACCTGCTGAGGTTTTCAAAACAGTTTCATTAATAGGAGCTGACTTCCTGCAAGGAATTAATATACCATCAACACAAGCTGCAACTGCTGTTCTAATAATTGCTCCCAAATTTCCAGTATCATTAATGCTATCTAAAATCAAAATTAGACCATTCTTTTGCTCTTTTAAAATTTCTTCTAATTTATAAAAACGAACAGGAGATATCTCTGCAAATATCCCCTGATTGCTAGAACCAGCTTTTCTGTCAATTGCATTCTGTGGAATAATTTGAAAAGTTACTCCTTTCTCTCTACACAATTGTTTTATAATATCAAACTTTCTACCTCTCTTTAAATTACTTATAAAAACATTATTAAGGGGTGCATCTGAATTCAAAACTTCTATTAGCGCATTTAATGAATAAACTTTCATTTTAGAAAAGCAATTAATCTATACTTTATGTTTTTTACACAAGGTTCTATGTTCAAAACAGAACCTCTCTCTATTGTTGGAATATAATCTTTAAGCTCAATTCCGGATTCTTTGCCAGTTAAAGCAATTCTTAATGGATGATAAAGCTCTTTTCCCTTAATTTTTGTTTGAGCTTGAATCCTTCTTAGAATTTCAGCAACTTTTGAAAATTCAATTGGTGAATCCAGCACGCTTATTTCTTTAAAAAACATAGATATTACTTTAATAGAGGTTTCACAATCTTTTGTTTTTTTTATTAAATCTTTACTATAATTTATTGAAATAAACTCTTTAAAGCCTTCTGATATTTCTGTTAAAAGGTGATTATAATTACACAATACTTTTGAAGCCTGACCTATCCATTTGAAATTTTCTTTTTCAGGATTAAATTTAATTCCCCTTTTTTCCAAAAATGGAGTCATAACATTGCCAAGTTCTTCATCATTTATAAGTCTTATATGTTCTCTATTCACCCATTGTAATTTTTTATAGTCAAAAATTGCAGAAGACTTTGATACTTTATTCAAATCAAAAGCAGAAATCAACTCCTGTTTTAATAAAATCTCTTTTCCATTATCAGGCGACCACCCAAGTAAAGCAAGATAATTGAATAATGCCTGCGGAAGATAACCATCCTCTCTAAACTGAGAGATTGAAGTTGAGCCATGACGTTTTGAAAGTTTTGTATTATCAGGTCCCATAACCATTGAAAGGTGAGCAAATTCTGGGGGTTCAATTTTAAGGGATTTATATGTTAAGATTTGTCGTGCTGTATTTGACAGATGATCCTCACCCCTTATTACAAGATTTATTTTCATTATAGAATCATCAATGACAACTGAAAAATTATAGGCTGGTATACCACTTGACCTTAAAATTACTGGATCTATTAAAAGATTTGAATCAAACTTAATGTTGCCCCTGATTATATCTTTAAATTCAACATAAATATTTCTTGGGATTTTAAATCTCACTGCTGCTTTTTCACCCTTTTTTATTCTTATATTCGACTCTTCAACATCAAGGTCTCTACATTTTTCAATATATACAGGAGAGTTTCCCTGTTTCATTGCTTCTTCTTTCTGTTTTTCCAACTCCTCTTTAGAGCAAAAGCAGTAGTATGCTTTATTCTCGTCAATTAATCTTTGGGCATACTTTGTGTAAATTTCAACCCTTTCTGACTGGCGATACGGGCCAAACTTCCCACCAATGTCAGGGCCCTCATCCCATTCGATACCAATCCATTTCAGATCATTTACCAAATTTATCTCATATTCTTTTTTAGAACGTTCTACATCAGTATCTTCAATTCTTAAAACAAATATACCATTATTTTTTTTCGAATGAAGATAGTTAAACAAAGCAGTTCTAACATTTCCAACATGAACAAAGCCTGTGGGTGAAGGAGCAAATCTAAGTCTCATCATAATAATCTCATTTAATCTTTTTTTTATATTTAAAAAAAGCACGCGAATAAGAATTTAAAAGAAAGTCAAATGAATCAAGATTTGGAAATTTCATATATTTCTCGTATCCCAACCATGCTATCATAGAAGCATTATCAGTACAATATCGTGAAGAAGGTAAATACAACATAATATTGTTGTTTTTAAATTCCTCTTTAAATTTTTCTCTTAATAAAGAATTGCGACTTACACCTCCTGCAACAACAACTGATTTTATTTTAAAACCTATTGCTGTTAATTTAGTTTTTTTCAAGAGGTAATCAGTAACAGAATTTAAAAAAGATGACATTAAATCGTAAAAAATTTGAGTGTTAACCTTAATTTTAAATTCTTTTGAATATTTCAACACTGCTGTTTTATAGCCAGAAAAAGAAAAATCATTTGAGCCATCACTCATTTTGGGGAACGTAAAAGAAAATCTATTTTTATCTCCCTGTTTATAAATTCTGTCAAATATTGGTCCACCCGGATAACCAAAATTATAAAATTTAGCAATCTTATCCAGCACTTCCCCTACAGCATCATCCCTTGTTTTAGAAACAACTTCTGTATCAAATTTTGACCTTTGATAAAATATAGATGTATGCCCACCTGATACAACAAGTGCAATTAGAGGATATTGAATATTCTGATTATCAATAAAAACAGATTCAATATGAGAATTGATATGGTCTACAGGAACAATCGGTATTTTCCTGGAAAAAGATAATCCTTTAGCAAAGCAAAGCCCAATAAGTAAAGAACCAATCAAACCAGGCCCTTGAGTTAATGAAATTAAGCCAATATCGTCTATTTTTAAATTAGATTTTTTTAAAACCTTTAATGTAAGATAATCAATAACCTCATAATGATTTCTAGATGCAATTTCTGGAACAATACCACCATATTTTGAATGCAAAGGGATTTGTGATTTTATCTGCTCATTTATCACCCAGTTTTTTTCTCCTCTTTCAATAATTGAAACCGCTGTTTCATCACAGGATGATTCAATACCCATTATATACATATGCTTATATTATCAAAATTCTTTGAAATTAACAAATAATGAGGTTATATGTTAGATTGCTTTTCTTGTTAATTTTTCTGATGATGCGGTTTATTATGCACTTACAAACTTTAAAATAATTTTTTGATTTAGTATAATAGAGTTTCACCTGTAAATAATTAAAAAATTTGATTGGTCATATAAAATAACTGATGAAATTTATCATTTGGTTAAAATTAAAAGGTTTGAAAATGCTAAAACAATGCATCCGGTTTTAAATAAAGTGCCATTCCGTTTGGTTTGACGATGGATACGTTCAATTCAGAATAAGGGAAGATGTTTGTTACTTACTTATTCAAATCGGCTCGGATTTTTTTTGCACTCAGAGTGTTATTATCATTATCATAAGTACCTTCAGCTTTAAGCATTCTATAGCGGCCGCTATTGATACCAGCTGCCAGACTTTCTGCATCAATCATTGTGGTGGTGTTTTTGTATTTTTCAAATATAATGGTCCCAGAATCGGTAACTACGGTAACTGTTCTATTCTCAATATTGCCTCCTTCTCCACCTCTTGTCAGACTGATCTGCAAGGGGGAGGTGGAAATTACGGAGAATATTTTACCCACCCATGTGGAACCGTCACCAGCCTCTTCTCCATCCGGGTCGGTTTCTGAAACCAATTCGCAATCGATAGCAGTAAATACACCCATGGTTTTGCGGTTAAAGTGTCCTTCAAGTTCAACAACCGAACCCACTTTAATGTCTATGGGGAACTCATTTACAAAATCTACGGTCAGTGGATTGTTAAATCCAGGAATGTTCTCAACGGAAATGCCCTCAATCTTTGCCACATTAACACTGATTTGCTCGAGCAAAGAATTTACAGCCACAACTGTGCCAATTATTTTAGTCTCCTTTAATTTGACCTTCTGGGCAACTGTTGCATCAGCAGGCATACCTGTTACCCTGACATCCTGACCTAAAGCGAGTTGATCTGCACACGCTGACATACAGGGATCAGTATACAGGAAGAAGGTGTTATCATCATAGGTGATAGTCTGGACGGAACCAGGTTCAAAACCGGAATCTCTGGATCCAAGCACCAGCAGGTTAAAACTTGATGTATTCAGACCTACCACAATCCCCTGGGATTCCAGGCCGTGATTTTCAAATTTCCGTTCGATCCTGGTGGCTGTCACCGTATTGGTATCAACATTCAGTATCCCGTCTACCTCCACTGTGTTGCCAACAGAAATCAGTTCTGTAAGATCAAAATCAGGAGAGGTTGGTAAAACAATAATTTCATCCACTTCCACAACAGTTTCATTTGTGAGTGCGATATTCATTGTGCTATCGTTGTGCGTAATCACCAGTGACATGGATTGTACAGACTGAACCACTCCCTTGAACTCGGTAATTTCTGGGTCTGAATCAGTTGTAACCTTAACGATCAGAGTGGGCATCAGCAGTAGGTTGCCGTGAGGGCCGGACACAACATTAAAGACCGAATTATTCAAGTCAAAATCGATTTGAATGAATGCATTGTCAGAATCCACCTTGAGGTAGGGATTTAGCAGCACCTTAGCAGTACCAAAATGTTGGGGAAGAACTGTTAACCTATTGCAGTTGTCATCAAGTGCCAGAGCATTCTTGTAAGATAGGGTGAGCTCTTTATAAAGCCCAGAAGCCAGGGGCACAGACGCCAGCAGCATATTGATGTCCTGGAGACTCAGCAGGTTGAGAATAAAAGTTTCTCCCTGGTTTTCTGAAAAAATCACCGTTACATTTCTTAAAGTGTCTATGATTTTTAATTCTGTTAGTTCTACCTGGAGTACGGAGAGCTCATCATGAACTGCATCAGTTATGACAAAGAGTCCCCGCGATAAACCTGATTCAGGCGTGTTCTGGGTCTGGGAATCATCTATTTTGTTGCGTTGGCATCCCGCAAAGAAGATAAGTAAAAGTGATATTAAGATAATTGTTATTTTTTTCATTATAAGTCTCCATTGTTTATATGCAATTTTCTTTCCACCTTAACAATCATTGGTTAACGGGCATTTTGGAAACTTATATGCCTTTACTTAACAAAAAATGGGTTTACAAGTTGTTAAGTTGTAAAGAAGGATAATTTTTTTCATTTGGAAGAAATTTCAAATCCGTTGAATACAAGCAGGTTTTAGAAATAAAATTCAAATTTTAAATTACATTGACAAGTGTTAAGCTGTTGTATATAATTTAATAGTGCTTTATCTTTTATATTTAAGAAGCGGGTTTATAAAAAAATTTCCCTTAACCAAAAAGATAGTTTTCCTAGGAAGTTCATCCAAAAATGATTTCAGCCTCGATGACACTTTTGTTTCCCAGAAGCATGCCAAAATAAATGTTTTTGAAAATCATATAACTATCGAGGATTTAGGTTCTACCAATGGTATCTTTATTGAAACCAAAAGAATCCAAAAAGCAAAGATAGAAATAAACCAATACTTTCGTGTTGGATATTTAAACTTTTTTCTAAAAGAAGGAAATTCTCAGGATTTTATTATATCAGAAAAGGTACAACCGGTTTTAAACAAAATCTCAAATATGTTTGCCGATAAAGGAGATAAAACTCAGGAGGCTATCAATCTTTTATACACTGAATCTCTGATCGGAATGCTGCAAATTTGTTTTAAACTGGATGACTTTGTTGACATATTTAAATATACAAAAAAATTATTAGATCAATCATTAAAAAAAGGTAGTTTGGTTTTGGTTTCCAGAGAAAACAATAATAACATTATTGAATCTAAATGGAATTATAATAAAAAATATTATTCCAACCTATTTGAGATACTACAATTTGAAGATATTTTTCAAAAAACATACATAAATAAAAAAATTGCAGATTCACTTTTTTTTTGTTCTTTTCCTTTTATTTTAAGTACTCGAACCTTGATTTTAATTTATTTGTTAGAAACAGTAAAGGCCATTCCAACAGGAACCATCAACTTTCTAAAAAATTTATCTGTTGAAATCTCTCTCGTCTATTCCTTAATAGAACAGAATAAAATAACTATCGAAAAAAAAGGAGGAAAAGCACCAGAAATCATTACCAACAATCAAATCATGTTAAATTTCCTGTCAAAGTGCAAGAAAATTGCTGATGGTGACCTATTTGTGATAATTGAAGGCGAGACCGGAACAGGAAAGGAATTGGTTGCGAGATTTATTCACAGCCAATCTAAACGAAGTTCAGGAAATTTTGTGGGATTAAATTGTTCAGCAGTTCCTGAAAATCTCATGGAAGATGAATTATTTGGCCATGAAAAAGGAGCTTTCACCGATGCAAAGAATCAAAGGAAAGGAAAATTAGAACTCTCCTCTGGAGGAACACTGGTTCTGGATGAAATTAGTGATATGCCTTTAAGCCTGCAAAAAAAGTTATTGCGAGCCATTCAGGAGAAGCAGTTTTATCGGATTGGGGGAAATCAGCTAGTGAAAGTGGATCTAAGAATTGTCTGCTTAACTCACAGTAACATTTTGGAATTGATGAAGGAAGGGAAGTTCAGGGAGGATTTATTCTATCGGTTAAACCATGTTACGTTAAATATATTGCCATTAAGAGAAAGGAAAGAAGATATTATTCCCCTGATTAACCACTTTGTTAAAATCTTTTCCAATGAAAAGCGAATCACCATCAAAGGCTTTTCTAGGAAAGCAATAAAAGCTCTGGAAATGTATGATTGGCCAGGCAATGTTCGAGAACTCCAAAATGAAATTAAAAAAATTATATTCCTGTCAGAAGGCGGTGACCTCATTGACTCATCTCTGTTAAAAACTGAAATCATTCATTTTTTTAAAGAACATATATCTTCAGGAAAATTTAATGCAACTGAGAAGGAGAAAATTTTGAAATTATTAAAAAAACATAAGTGGAACAAAACCGTTGTTTCAATGGAAATGAAAATAAGCCGTACCGCTCTTTATGAAAAACTAAAAAAATACAATATAAGGTAATTTTTAAATCAATGGAAGATGTGGTTTATTTTACGCTTACATTTAATCTTAAAATTTAAATCAGGTCACTTTTTTTGAAAATTGAAATAAATTTATATCCTGCAGCTTCTATTTTTTCTCTTGCTCCTTCCTCTCTATCAATAAGTCCCATTATAATTTCAACTTTGCAACCTTGAGATTCCACCTGTTTTGCTCCTTTTAGAATTGATGCTCCTGATGTCACAACATCATCAAAAATTGCTACTCTTCCGTTTTTAGGGAAATTGCCCTCAATAATTTTTCTTGTGCCATACGATTTCCCCTCTTTCCTTATTATAAAAGCAGGAATAGGATTATTTTCCAAAAAACTAAGTAGAGAAATCGAAGAAACAATCGGATCTGCACCTATTGAATACCCACCAACAGCATGTACATTGAAATCTTTAAGCATCTTTAAGAACAATTTCCCACACAAGAAAGCTCCTTCAGGGTCTAAAGTAGAAACTCTTGCATCAACATAAAAATTACTGATTTTTCCAGATGAAAGTTTAAACTCTTTTCCTGTTATAACAGACTTTTCTAATAATATCTCTCTTAATCTATTTTTCACGAAATCTTCACAGTTAAATTACTTGGCATTGCTTTTTTTATAAAAGGTGCAAATTTAAACATTGTTTTTTCTAAAAAATCCAAATCTCTTGACGAAAAATCCTCCCCAGCTTCTGAAAAGACTAAACTTCTTCTTGAAATTTCAATAACTCCAAGTTTTTCATCATTCACATAAATTAAAGCTCCGATCATTTTCCATATTGGTTTTATCTTATTATCAGGGGTTGGGATAATTTCAAATATACTCAGATGTTTTTGTGCTTGAAGATTATTTTCAAGTAAAGGTCTACCTGTTTTGAAAATTTTCGAAGCAAGGGCGTCATCAGAACTTACTGGAATCATCC
Source organism: Candidatus Aminicenantota bacterium (assembly GCA_030610885.1). Lineage (GTDB taxonomy): Bacteria > Acidobacteriota > Aminicenantia > UBA2199 > UBA2199 > JAUWNT01. The sequence continues at coordinate 35,497 of JAUWQW010000008.1, forward strand.
CTGAATCTATAAGAAACGAAGGGCATACAAATGATAATATTGTCTTATCATTATTTACTAACAATATTGAAATCTCCTCTTCTTTTACGTTTAAATTTTCTGTATAAAATTTTGAAATTCCACAAATAACATTTCCAAAAGCCTCTTTTGAGTCTTCAATTTCAACATCTTTTTTTAATTTTTCTATCAACAGGTTTATATCTTTCATCTTTATACTCCTTGTTATAATAATAATAAATTAAATAGAAAAAAACAAGGTTTTTTCTCTAAAATTACACTCTTAAGAGTATATTGCAAATTTTAAACTATTGTAAAGAATTTGAAAATATGTTAAAAAACTTTATGAAGGAAATTTTTGTATCAATTATTGTCCCGGTATTCAACGAAGAAGAGAATGTCATTCCTCTATATGATGAAATTATCTCTTCTGTTGATAACAAATATAAAGATTTTGAGATTATTTTCGCAAATGATGGGAGCACAGATAACTCGTTTTCGAAATTATTAGAATTAAATAAAAAAGATAATAGGGTTAAAATTATTAATTTCAGGAAAAATTTCGGCCAAACCTCTGCAATTGCTGCAGGTTTTGATCTTTGTAAAGGAGATATGGTTGTTACATTAGATGCTGATTTACAAAATGATCCAGCCGATATCCCTGTTATTATAGACAAATTATTAGATGGTTATGATATTGTCAATGGATGGCGAAAGAATAGAAAAGATAAATTTATTACAAAAAAAATACCCTCTTTTTTTGGAAACAAATTGATCTCTTTCATTACTAAGGTCAAACTTCATGATTATGGATGTACTTTAAGAGGATTCAGAAGAGAGGTTGTAAAAAATCTAACCCTATATGGTGAAATGCACAGATATATACCTGCAATTGCTTCAAAATTCGGAATCAAATCAATTGAAATCCCTGTTAATCACAGAAAAAGAAAATTCGGGAAATCAAATTATGGTATAGGAAGGACATTTAGAGTAATACTCGATCTTATATCCATTAAATATTTACTCTCTTTCTCTCATAGACCTTTAAAAATTTTTGGTAGCCTGGGCATATTAATGATAGGAACCGGATTTTTAAGCGGTATTTCCCTGAGTTATGAAAAATTTGTTTTAAGACACTCAATAGCTGACAGACCACTTTTGTTTCTTACAATCCTTTTGATCTTTCTCGGATTCCAGGTCATTACTCTTGGATTAATAGCAGAAATGCTTACAAGAATATATCATGAAGGGCTTCACCAAAATACATATTCAATAAGAGAGACAATTGGATTTAAAAATGAAAATATTGATGATAGCACCTGAGCCCTTTTTTGAGCCAAGGGGCACTCCATTTTCCGAGTATTATAGAATTAAGGGTTTAATTGATCTCGGGCATTCAATAGACCTTGTAACCTACCCATTTGGTGAGGATAAAAAAATTCAAAGCCTTAAAATTATTAGATGTGCTAAACCTCCATTTATAAACAGGGTTAAAACAGGACCATCTTTTTCAAAAATCATTCTTGATATTTTTCTTATCATTAAAGTTATTGGAATGTTTATAAAAAATAAATATGATTTAATTCATACTCATGAAGAAGCAAATATTATTGGAGCTATTCTCAACAAAATAACAAAAATACCCCATTTGTATGACATGCACTCCTCTCTTGTTCAACAGATGAACAATTTCCAATTTACGAAATCAAAAATAATCATCTCTTTTTTTAAGATGATTGAAAAAATCTCTTTAGAAAACGCTAAATCTACAATTGTGATCTGTAAATCTTTATTTCAATATGCTTCAACAATAACTGATAAGAAAAAATTAACTGTTATTGAAAATTTTATTGATGATACTCCTGAATTATTAGATAAAAATAAGCTAAATAATATAAGAAATAAATTGGGAATTCAAAATAAAAAGGTAATTATGTATACTGGAACCTTTGAAAAATACCAGGGTCTACCATTATTGATTGAAAGTATGAAATATCTTGATGAGAAATATTGCCTGGTGTTAGTGGGTGGAAAAGAGGAACAGATAAAAGAGATAAAAAAGATATTAAAAAAAAAAGCATTAGAGCAAAGAGTAATTCTTCTTGGAACAAAACAGCCTCACGAAATTCCTTACTTTCTAAAAATCTCAGATGTACTTGTATCACCAAGAATTCTTGGAACAAATATCCCCTTAAAAATTTATTCATATTTAAAATCAGGGGTTCCTACTGTTGCTACAAATCTACACACACACACTCAATCATTAGATAATAGCATAGCAATACTAACTGAGCCAGAACCTGAGAAATTTGCAATAGGAATAAAAGAAGCAGTATCAGAAAAAGGTAAAATAATCTCAAAAAATGCTGTAGAATTTTATAATAAATATTACACTTATGATAAGTATCTTGAGCTTGTAAATATTGCAGTAAACAAGGCACTCAAATAAAGATTGTTTGCTTAAAATTAAGGAGCTAATATGACAGAAAGGTATGAAATTGAAGAGATTTCAAAAATATGGGATAGAGAAAATAAATATAGAAAATGGCTTGAAGTAGAACTCGCAATAGTTGAAACATGGTATGAATTTGGGAAAATTCCAAAAGCAAGCTTAGAAAATATCAAAAAAAAGGCTAATTTTAATATAAAAAGGATCAATGAGATAGAAAAAAAGGTAAAACACGATGTTATTGCATTTTTAACCTCAATTGAAGAATATGTTGGAAAAGATTCCGCTTATATTCATATGGGGATTACTTCATATGATATTGTTGATACTGCTCTTTCTCTGATGATTAACGAATCACTTAAAATAATCATTAATAAAGCAAATAGATTAAAAAACATCTTAATTCAAGAGGCATTTAAATATAAAGATTTACAATCTATTGGTAGAACTCATGGAATTCATGCTGAGCCCATTACATTTGGCATTAAATATCTTATATGGTATGAAGAAATAAAAAGAAATATATATAGATTAATCAATGCAAAGGAGATAATCTCAGTTGGAAAGATTTCCGGCTCTGTTGGAACATATATTCATTTCCCCTCTGAAGGAGAAGAAATAGCTTTAAAGAAGTTAAATCTAAAGCCATGCAAGGTCTCCTCACAAATAATCCAAAGAGACAGACATATGCAAGTTATATATGCACTAGCAAGTATAACATCTGGAATAGAAAAAATAGCTATTGAAATAAGACATCTTCAAAGAACAGAAGTTCTTGAGGTTGAAGAGCCATTTACAAAAGGACAAAAGGGTTCTTCATCAATGCCTCATAAAAAGAATCCAGTAAAATGTGAGAGAATCTCTGGATTGGCCAGACTATTGAGAGGAAATTTGTCAGTAGCATTTGAAAATAACCTTTTATGGCATGAGAGGGACATTTCTCATTCTTCCTCAGAACGAATAATTTTTCCGGATTCATTTCATATAACAGCATTTATTTTAGATGAAATGTCATATATTATTAAAAACATTAATATTTACCCAGAAAACATAAAGAAAAACCTTGATATGACAAATGAAGTATATTATTCTCAAAAAGTGTTAACTTTACTTGTAAATAAAAAAATTCCAAGACAAAAAGCCTATGAATTAGTACAAAAGAATGCTCTTGAATCCTGGACAAAAAAGAAAAGTTTTAGAAAGTTAATTTTAAAAGATAAAAAAATAAACTCTATATGTACAGAATCAGAACTCAACAAAGCCTTTTCTGAAAAAGATCTATTAGCAGGCATAAGTAAAATTTTTAAGAAGTTCGAGTATGAAAAAAAGAGTTAATCTGGAGGTAAAATAATGTCTGAAAGCATGTATTCTAAGGCTGGTGTTAACATTGATAAGGGGAATCAGGCTGTAAATAAGATAAAGGAAATGGTTAAAAATTTAGGAATTCATGAGATTGGTAAATTTAGTGGATTTTTCCCACTTAAACAAAAAATAAACAACCCTGTTTTAGTCTCTTCTGCTGATGGAGTTGGAACAAAATTAAAAATAGCATTTATGATGGGAAAACATGACACTATTGGCAAAGACATTGTAAATCACTGTGTTAATGATATCCTGGTGTACGGAGCAAAACCATTGTTTTTTCTTGATTATATTGGCATGTGTAAAGTAGATCCTGATGTAGTCTCTGATATTGTTAAAGGAATTTTAAACGCATGTATAGAAAACGATTTTATACTTCTTGGAGGCGAAACTGCTGAAATGCCAGGATTTTATAACAATAAAGAATATGACCTTGCTGGTTTTATTGTTGGTATAGTTGAAGGAAACAAAATAATTGATGGTAAAAAAATAAAAAATGGAGATCTGTTAATTGGATTACCCTCAACTGGCCTTCATACTAATGGTTATTCTCTTGCAAGGCATATTGTATTTGAAAAATTAAAATTAAAAGTTGATACAATTGTTCAAGGATTTTCAAGAACAATAGGTGAAGAACTACTTGAGATTCACAGATCATATCTTAATCCTGTAATGCACTTAATTAAGAAGAATTTAATTAAAGGGATTGCACATATTACGGGTGGAGGGTTTATTGATAATATCCCTAGAATTTTACCTAAAGATAAGAGTGCTCAGATTGAAAAAGTATGGGAAATTCCCCAAATTTTTCAATTTTTAATTGATGCTGGGAAAATAGATGAAGCAGAGAGATATAGAGTATTTAATATGGGAATAGGAATGGTTTTGGTTATAGATAAAAATGATCTAACAAAAGTTGAGAACACTCTAAACTCCTTGGATGAAAAATTCTACTTAATAGGCCAAATAACAGAAAATAAGAATAAGAGTAGAATCATTATAAAATGAACATTTTTTCAGAAAGATTACAAAAATACTGTGTAGGCATTGCTGGTGCGGGTGGGCTTGGTTCTAATTGTGCAGTTAGTTTAGCCAGAATTGGAATTGGTAAAATCGTAATTGTTGATTATGATATTGTTTCAAAGGGTGATTTAAACAGACAATGTTATTTTTTAGATCAAATTGGAGAAAAAAAAGTATTAGCTCTAAAGAAAAATATATCAAAAATAAATCAAGATGTGGAGATATATGCATATGACCTGAAATTAAATTCAGATAAAATCATTAAGATTTTTAAAGATTGTGATGTTATTGTTGAAGCAGTTGATCTTGCTGAGACAAAACAAATGGTAATTGAAACAATTCTCTCACAAATGCCTGACAAATATATAGTTTCAGGTTTAGGCATAGCCGGGTATGGTAAAAATATAGAGATAAAAACAAGAAAGATCGATAAATTATATATTTGCGGTGATGAAAAAACAGAGATCTCTGAAATTAATCCTCCTCTTGCTCCAAAAGTTGGGATAGTTGCAAATATGCAGGCTAATCAGGTTATTGAAATATTGCTTGATATATTAAAAAAATAATAGAACATAGAGGTTAGTAAAATGAAGATTGTATTGAACAACAGAGAAAAGGAAATCACAGAAAAAAATGAACTGAATGTTATAGAGTTATTTGAAATAATGAGATTTACATTCCCAAATATAGTTGTAAAGATAAATGGTAATTTAATTCAAAAACAGAATTATAAAACCGCTTTAATAAGAAATGGAGATATGGTTGATGCAATTCATATGATAAGCGGAGGTTAAAGATAGCAAAAATAGGTGTTTGTCCCTGTTTTTTTTATTATCTTTTTTTATAAATAATATATTCAACAAGTAAGAAAAATAATGGGAAAGAAATACTTAGTAAGATTTGAGTATCTAAACCAATAACGCTTTCTCCTTTAATTAAATTTAGCGATCTAAATAACAGGAATACTATTACTCCCAATGAGAAGCTTTGAAGTATCCCAAAAATCCAAAATATTTTCGTGTTCATAAATAACTCCTTTATATTAATCAAACATTTATTTAGTACTTAAAATGTCAGGTGCAACGATTTGTTAGGCACCAGCTAAACCTATTATGTTATTTGTACTCTCTACTAAAACACCTATATTCACCAACTCTTTTTTTCCTTGTTCATATAGTCCAGATATAGCGTCTTCAGCTAATGCTATTTTATAATCCCTTTCGCTAGCTTCATAGATTGAAGTTCTTGGGCAATTAGGGAAGTTGCAACCAGAAAAAACTAAAGTATTAACACCCAACCTCTTCAAGTGATCTTCTAAAGGAGTGTTATAAAATGCTCCCCATCTAGGCTTATAAATGATTACTTCATTATCAGATATCTTCTGAACACCACCGTTTAAAAGCAGGTTTGTATCGTACCTTACTGAATCATTATCAAATAGCTCTTGCGCAAGTTCTACACCTAACCTGTTTTCTGTCAATATTTCTGCGCCACATTCAACTAATTTCCTTCTGCATAAATCAACATTTGATCCGTCAGCTTTGTATATCCGAATAATATGAACTATTGGTTTATTATTGTCTCTATAAAAATCCAACAGTAGTTTCATTTGTGGCAAAGCAGCAGAAGTACCCGGAATCTCTAAAGGTTGTTCATCTAAAGTATCCCTCAGAACATCAATTGTAATAAGTGCAGAGCTACTAAAATCCGGTCGTGTGTAGTTATCCATTTTTGATCTCAACTTTTTATATGCCTAACTCTTATTTATATTGTTTTACATGGCAAGCTTTTTTTTTACTTCTTCTGCCCGCTATAAGCAATAAGTTTCAACGGAGACATACCTTTGCTTTCAACCATGCCGCCTTTTACTTCTTTAAAGATATCGATCCACGGCATCCAACCCATAGCAATTTGCATAGACAGTAACTTTGGCACATCCTTGTTAAAGTAAAGCTTGGGTTCATTTTTAGATATTTCCGCATCTATTTCCGCATCAGACTTACCCTGTTTTTGCATTTGTTTTACATAATTTTCAATTTGTTTTTTATGCTGCTCAGAATATTCAGGTTTTATGTAAACACATGCAAAAGAACCTGCTGGAACATCTACTTTTTTTGTTTTTTCACCCTTTTTCCAGGAAATAAATTGAGAATAAGCCCCTTGCTGTTTCATTTTATTTTTAAACATTGCTATTACTTCAGTAAGTTTTTTGTCATCTATAGGATTCAT
>JAUWQW010000061.1 GCA_030610885.1 Candidatus Aminicenantota bacterium
TTGAATATCCCTTAATATAGAAACTGTTACTAAGACAAATCTCAAAAAATTATCATTGGAATTTTAAAAAGAAAAATATTAGAGGAGGTGGTTTTTAGAAAAAATAATTTGTATTTTTTATAATTAAGGGTTTAGTAAAGAAAGGATTTTAAAATGAAAAAATCATTATTATGGATAGCGGTGTTGGTATTAAGTATATCAATGGTCGCAGCTTTTTCATTATACGGCTGTAAACCAGAAGAAGCAGCCGAAGAGGTAGCTGAAGAAGAGGTAGCTGAAGAAGAAGTAGCAGAAGAAGAAGTAGCAGAAGAAGCCGTTGAGCTTTCTGGTGACGTTGTTTATTGGTCTATGTATAATGAAACTGAGCCGAATGCTGATGTTATCAAGACTTCAATTGCCAATTTTGAAGCTGCAAACCCAGAGGTAAACGTTACTGTTCAGTGGAACGGACGTGAAGTTAGACAGATTCTAAAAGCTGCTTTAGATGCAGGAGAGAGTATTGACATTTATGAAAATGACCCCAGATGGCTTGCCTCTAATATTGTCACAGAAGATTATGCTCTTAATTTAGATGACTATTATGCTAAGGCTTATGCCGCAACTGATGGTGAAGTACTTAAGGATATAATAATTCCTGCACTTTTAACCCAGATATCCGGCCTTTCAGTGGATCAAGGGCTATATTATGTACCGAACCAAGCGTATGTTGTTTCATGGTACTATAGTAAGAGTGTTTTCCAGAATGCAGGTATAAGTGAGGCTCCACAAACATGGGCTGAACTTCTTGATGTATGTGAAAAATTAAAAACAGCAGGAGTTGCTCCTATAACTATTGACGATGTATATATGGATATAAATATGGGGGGATACCTGGGCTTATTAAAAGGTGAAGAATGGGTGTCGGAGCTTATGCAGGATAAAACAGGTGAAATGTGGAAAGATCCCGCAGTTACTCAGTTTGCTGAAGCATTTGAAGAACTCTACACTAACGACTATTTTTCAGCGAATGTAGCAGGTAATAAATATCCAGCTGGTCAGCAGGAACTGGCTCTAGAACAAGCCGGCATGAACCTGAATGGTTCATGGCTTCCTAATGAATTAGTGGGTACTACAGGAGAAGACTTTGAATGGGGCCAATTTACATTTCCTACCATTCCAAATCAAGCTGAGGATAGTACTGTAATTGTGTTCGGTTCAAATGGCTATGCTGTCAACAAAGACAGCGAAAATGCAGATGCGGCATTTGAACTTATCACCTATATTGTGAGCAAGGAAGCCCAGGCTGACTTTGCTGATACAGCCCTTTGTATGCCTGTAACTGTTGATACAACATGGCCTGAAGCAATAGCGGATGTAAAACCGATATTTGAAGCTGCCACAGGTTGTTTTTCATGGGGCTCTGGAGTATGGGATGGCGGCGATTTTTCGTCAATTGTATTAAATGAGTTTGTTAAACTAATTTCAGGAGGAGTGACCGCAGAAGAGTTTGTAACTAATATGGAGGCGGCAGCAACTCAGTAAGTGGTAAATAATACTTTATATGTTCAAGGATGCATAAGGAAAAACCTTATGCATCCTTGAACGCCGTTATATGGGTGACATTTCAAGATGAAGTATTTTGTAAATGAATAAGGGTCTATACATACTTGGTTATTAATTGATAAAATTATTAAGAGTGATTTTATGAAGTCTAAAAGAAAATTTATAATGGTCTGTATTGCTCCTGCACTAATATCGTTTCTTATTTTCTTTTTATATCCAGTACTGCGCACATTCTTGATTAGCTTTTACAAAGTAAAAGGTATTGCCGATGGTATGTCGTTGTGGGAATATACTGGTTTTGGTAACTATATATATCTTAAGGATAGTCCACTTTTTATCCAATCTTTTATAAATATGTTTAAAATATGGTTTATTGGTGGGATAATCACTATATTCTTTGCGATGTTATTTGCTGTTATCCTGACATCTGGAGTACGTTTCAAGGTATTCTGGCGTTCATTAATATATCTACCGAATACCATTTCGGCTGTGGCCTTGGCTACTATGTGGACACAATATGTTTATAACAATCAAGACTTTGGACTTTTTAAAAGTGTTTTTAGAGCATTGGGTATCCATGTCCTGGCAGATATTCAATGGACTTCACCTCAATATATATTTATAAGTATGCTTATAGCTTTTTGTTTTGGTTCTGTAGGTTATTATATGCTTATACTTCTTGCGGGTATGGAGGGAATACCTAAAGAACTTTATGAGGCTTCCAAATTAGATGGTGCAAGTTTATTTGTACAGTTCACAAAAATCACCCTGCCTCTAATACGTAATGTTTTTAGGATCTGTATAGTATTGTGGACTATTGCTGTAATAAACTTTTTTGTATGGGCTCAGATGTTTTCACCGTGGCCCGATCCTAACACTATTACACCAGTTTACTATATGTATTCAGTGGTTTTCGGAGTAGGAACGGAAGCTATTCCCACAAATGTAAACGTGGGAATGGGAGCTGGAGTTGGTGTTATCCTAACAATAGTAGTAGTTGTTTTATATGGTGTAGTCAACCTGGTAATCCGTGAAAGGAAGCTTGAATACTAGAAAGGTGTGTATATGAGTATGACAAATTTAAAATCAATCTTAAAAAAAGATTCAAGACTTGCACCTGGCTATATACTGCTTCTAATCTGGTTATTATTCAGTATAGTTGTCATAGGTTGGATTTTTGCAGCCTCATTCAGTACAACACGTGAAATTTTTACAAACACTCTTTTTAAAAGTGGTATTCACATAGAAAACTATTGGAATGCATTAGTTCATCATAATTTTGCCAGATATTTTATTAACAGTTTAATATATACTTGTACATCGAGCATTGGTATTATACTTATTTCATCTCCGGCAGCATATGTCATTGGACGTATGGAATTTCCAGGTCGCAAATTGTTAATAAACACATTTTTGGTAACCATGTCAATACCGATGGTTATGATAGTTATTCCTTTGTATGCAGTGATGATAAGACTCAAATTAATTGGTTCCATGTTTACACTTATAATTCTTTATATAGCAGCTCATGTGCCTTTTACCGTCTATTTTTTGACTGGTTTTTTTTCCACACTGCCAAAGGAGCTTGAAGATTCTGCTCTAGTAGATGGATGCTCTCTATATAGAGCTTTCTGGCGGATAATGCTTCCACTTGCCCAACCCGGAATTATAACTATAGGCATTTTCAACTTCATGGCAATATGGAATGAATATTTTATGGCTTTGATATTTGCAAATAAAGCAGAGCTCAGAACGCTTGCGGTAGGATTACGGTCATCAATTCAGTCAATGCGCTATGTTGGAGACTGGGCAGGACTTTTTGCGGCAGTTGTTATTGTATTCTTACCTACCTTTATTTTATATATTTTATTGTCGCAAAAAATTATTTCTGGAATCACAGGTGGTGCAATTAAAGGATAATAAGGAGGGAAAAGATGCCTATAAAAGTTTCAAGTTTTATTATGCAGGGTGCCTCACTTGAAGGAGAAAACCCTCTTCCTTTTTTTAGAGCAAGGGAACATAACCTTTACCCTACAGTGGAAGAACTATTTCCTGATAGCAAAAAAGAGCTTCTGGGCTATGAGACAGCCTTTCGTGTACTGCCTTACCGTATGCAAGACAGATACTCAAGAAGACGACATCCTATCTACTTTAAGCAAATTATATTGGAAAATGATCTTATTGAGGCTGTGTTTTTACCTGAGTTTGGTGGGAGACTTTATTCTTTGCGTGATAAAAAAACAGGGAGGGATATATTATATAGGAACAGTGTTTTTCAACCTGCGAACCTTGCAATCAGGAATGCATGGCTTTCTGGTGGAATTGAATGGAATATTGGACAGCTAGGACATACTTTTACGACATGCTCACCAGTATATGTTGCCAGAGTTAAGGATGAAAATGAAGGGGACTTTTTACGTATATATGAATTTGAACGGTGCAAAAAAGTATTCTGGAAGCTTGATTTTCACCTGCCTTCAGGCTCGAATATGCTTTATGTATATACAAGTATAGTTAACCCATCAGATGAGAGCGTACCCATGTACTGGTGGACTAACATTGGTGTTGAGGAATCTGAAGGTATGCGTGTATTTGCACCGGCGGATGAAGTAATTTATATCAATCCTGCTGTAGAACAAAATAACCAAATAAGTTATGGTATATCCAGAATGCCAATATTACCATCGCTCCCAGATAAGGATTCTTCCTATCCTTGGAATTTTAATTTTTCTAATGAGTATTTTTTCCAAATACCTGATAATGAAAAAGCACCGTGGGAAGCAGCAGTTTATGAGAATGGAAGAATGTTTTTTGAAACCTCGACAAGTATGCTGCGTTATCGTAAGATGTTCTGCTGGGGAAATCACGCAGGGGGGAGACGCTGGAAGGAATATCTTTCAGTACCGGGTGAAGGCTCCGTGGAAATACAGGGAGGTCTTGCCCCCACACAGCTTCATGGCATGGATATGCCTGCCCATACGGTCTGGGAGTGGACGCAGGTCTTTGGTATATCTTCAGTAGATAGAGATAAGGCGCATCAGAAAGATTGGTTTGCTGCACGATCTATTGTTGAAGAGAAGATCCGAAGATTGATGCCTTGTGAGACTTTATATAATAACCATAGCTATTTTCAAGAATGCTCATTAGACGACTCGCTGGAAATTTTGCATGATGGCTCAGGTTGGGGTGCTCTAGAACTATTGCGAATGCGGAGTGCAGGCAAACGGATTGTGCTTGATGGTTTTATGTTCCCGTTATCAAGTATTGGACCTGAGCAATATCCCTGGCTGTGCCTTTTGAACACAGGAACACTACCTGAAACCGATACATATGATAAACCTATATCATGGATGATTCAGCGTGATTGGGAAGTTTTACTCAAAAAGAGCATTGAAAATCCACAAAACCGTAATTGGAATGCACTTCTTCATTATGGCGTAATGCTGTATGAAGAAGGCTGTGAAGAAGAGGCTATTTTGGTATGGAAGGAATCATTGGAAAAATGTCCATCGGTATGGGCCTATAGAAATATGGCTGTTGCTGAGAAAAATAAGGACAATCTAAATGGTGCAATTGAGTATATGGAAAAAGCACTGCAGTTTTTTGGTGAATTTTGTGATCAATCCCTTGCTGAGGAATATATAAGCCTGTTAAATGACAAAGAAGACTATGACAAGGCATGGAAATATTACAAAGGTCTTCCTGAAAAATTGGCTTCTGCAGAAAGAATAAAGATTATAGCCGGGGTTGCTGCCTTTGAGATAGACCACCTCGACTTTGTCGCTGGGATTTTTGAGCATGAATATGCTGTTATACGTGAAGGTGAGGTTTTGTTAACAGAACTGTGGTTTAAGTATAATGCAAAAATGCTTGCGAAGCAGAGAGGTGTTATGTACAGTTCTAAACTTATAGAAGAATGTAAAATACTCTATCCACCACCAAGACGGATTGATTACCGTCTAAGCTAGAATAGCAGTTTAAAATAGAGTATTGAGCTGAATAGCCCACACCTGCCGTCAATAGCATTATTAAATTTGGAGGTTGATAACAGATGCGAAAATATAAAATGGAAGAAATGCTTCCAACTGAATTCTTGGATATAGTAAGAAGAATGTCTGTGAGTAAGATAAGTAGTATCTATGGTAACTATCCAATTAATCTTGAAAAAATTGAAGATAAAATAGAGTATTTAGAATTAAGATAAAAAGATCTTTATCTGTACTTGGTTGTGTCATTTTAAAAATAATACTAATTCAGTAGAATTAGGAATTAAATAGTAAAAAATTAAAAAAGATTTTCAATGAAAGAGAAAATAATAGAATATATTGATAACAATAAAAGGTGGATTATAGATAGCATGATGAAAATTATATCAGCTAATACAATTAATACTCCCCCGTATGGTAATGAAAATAATGGTCAGAAAATAATTGAAAAGATTTTTAAAAATATAGGTTTAGAAATAGATAGATTTTCTCCAGATGAAGTTAACGGTTTTAAAGAAAGTAAAGTGTATCTTAAAGGAAGAGATTATACAAATAGAGATAATCTAGTAGGGTTTATAGGTAAAGGTGAAAAAAAGACATTAATCTTCAATGGTCATATTGATACAGTACCTTCGCATGTTTTTAAATGGACTAAAACAAAACCATTTGATGCAAGATTAATTGATGGAAAGATATATGGTTTGGGTGCGTGTGATATGAAAGGTGGAATAATATCCTCCATATTTGCACTTAAGGCAATTCTTAATCTTAATATTCCTATTAAAGGTAAAGTTATTATAGAAAGTGTTGTAGATGAGGAATTTGGGGGAGCTAATGGTAGCCTTGCATGTGTGAAAAGAGGTTATACCGGTGATTTTGCAGTAATTCCAGAGCCTTCAGTTATGAAAATTTGTATAAGCAATGTAAGTAGTAGAGTAATGGAAATAAAAATTACTGGTGATAAAGGATTAATGTATGCAGGAACTAATGTTGAAGGAGTAAATTCGATGCTCTTGGGGGCAGGGCTAATTATTGCATTAAAAGATTATGAGAATTTTTTAAATTCTCTAAAAGATAAATATGACATATATAAAAGAATAGATAAACCAATAAAGTTTTTATTTTCTGATATCAAAGCTGGTGAAATTGGGCCCGATAAGATAATAACTACTCCTCAAGAGTGTTTGATTCGGGTTTATATGATGAATTATCCTGATATAAGTAAAGATAAATTTACTGATATGATGCTTTCATTTCTTAAGAATTATCCTAGTATTTATAAATATATTGAGAATGGTTCAGTAGTTTTTAGTGAGAAGCATAGATTCATAGAAGGAGGAGTTCTTGATTTGACTGTTGGTAATAATAAAGATTTTATAAATAAGATTATTGAAAATGGAAAAAAGCTAGCCAACAGAGAATTAGAAATAAGTGCAATGCTTGGAGGGACAGACTTTTTTGCTTTCAGTAATTACAGTAATACTCCTGTAGTGGTACTTGGTCCAGGAGGAGGGAACTGTCATGCGGCAGATGAATATGTAAATTTAGAAGATTTATTGAATCTGTCAAAGATATATGCAGGTCTTATTTATGATTATTGCTGCTAAGGTTTTTTAATTAAGAAATAAAAGACCTGGTCTTTTAATATTAGATGAAGGTTTTAAAGATAGCAAAATAATAGAAAACATTATTATTTTTAAAACCATTTATCCAGATATATCTATATTAATTCTTGGTACTGATTTTAAACAAGCAAAAAAGTATTTTGAAGCAGGTATTGATGAATTTATCTTAAAGGGAAATTCTGCTGGAAAGTTTTATAATTCTTTGGTTATTTTTTTAAAGAAGGAGCAAAATAAATAAATATATAAAAGAAAAGGAGAGACAAATATCTTTTATAAAAAGATCAATAATTTTAATAGTTGCTACTATTTCTTTCTGCTTGCTCTTTAATTCTTAGGTAAGACTTTTCCTGTCAATTATTACAAGACTTATAATTAGAGCTATTAAAAAAAACAAGAAAATATATATAATATTTAAAGCAAAAAGCAGATTTAAACTGCTAAAAACTTTTCCTATCAGCCAGGGAGAAAATAATCCTCCCACCCCTCCTGCCATTACCAAAATTGAAACAACAAAATCTCTTTTGGAAGGATATCTTAATCCTCCCAGTGAAACTATAAGAGGCCATATACCGGAGAATAAAAGTCCGGTTATAACAAAAGCAAATATAATTAAGAATTTGTTTTCAGTATAGATTCCTAGAAGTATAGAAGGTATTGATAGAATAGTTACCACCAGTAAAATATTTAATATTTTTACTTTTTTTGTTAGAAAACCAATTAGGAAACGTCCAGCTACAAATGACAGCCAAAAAAAGGATAAAACCTGACTGGCTAAAATGCTTGAAAATGATTTATTTAATCTAAGAAATGTCGGGAACCAAATTACAAGTCCCATCTCTGCACATACATAAAAAAATATTGCAAATACCAGTAAGAAAAATACTGCTCCTTTATCCAATGCTACTGGTTTGAAAGTTTTAATACTACCTCTTATCTTTTTTAATCTTGTATCGGGAATATTTATAAATAAAAAATAAATAAAATTTATGAGACAAATTAATGAGAGTATGATATATGAATATTTCCAGTCAATTCCTTTACTGATTATAAATGTTGGTATCAGGGGTCCGATAAAAGCACCAATACCAAAAAATACCTGGGTTAAATTTACAAAAAGCCCCTCATTTTTTTTATTTACTTCTAAAACTATTGAACTTACTTGAGATTCAATAAAACCACCGCTTAAACCAATAAGAGAAAATACGACAATCAAGAATGGATAATTGAATATAAATGCCATCCCCAAAACAGAAATAAATAATAAGAAATAAAAGGATGATAATGTCTTCTTTCTCCCCCAATAATTTATTATTGAGCTGCTTAGAAAACTTCCAATGATAAAACCTCCATAAAATAAGGAGAAAATTGATCCCATATTTTCAATATTATGGTCTATACGTTGGCTGATTTCAATTAATATGGGGCTGGTCATAACCAGTGCCATACCAAAAACCATCACTCCATAAAAACAGCTTATATTGATAAATATTTTTTTTGATATATTTTTTTCCATCTGATATGTTTCTTATAAATTGCTTAAATAATTGGGGTAGATTATACTATCATTTATCAATATTTCATAATAAAAGGAGTAAAAAATAGATAAACAAACTTTTGGTAAAACTGGCGAGAGACTTTCAATTATAAGCTTCGGGGGGATAATAGTTGTGGATGAAAAACCCAAAGATGCAGCTCTTTTTGTCTCCAGGGCAATTGACAGGGGAATAAATTATTTTGATGTAGCTCCGGAGTATGGTAATGCGCAAGAGCAATTGGGCCCTGCCTTAAAACCTTATCGGTAGAATGTATTTTTAGCATGTAAGACCTTAATGAGAACTGAGAAACAGGCAACCTTAGAACTATATGATCCCCTAAAAAAGTTAGAAACAGATTATTTTGACCTTTACCAGCTGCATGGAATTATAACCACTGAAGAAGTGGAACAAATATTTGCCCCAAATGGTGCATTCGAATCTTTTATTGAAGCCAAAAGGAAGGGACTGATAAGATATATAGGTTTTTCAGCTCACACAGAAGAAGCTGCAATTGCTTTAATAGATCTATTTAACTTCAATAGCATCCTCCTTCCTTTTAATTGAGTGTGCTGGTTTAAGGATAACTTTGGTCCTAAAGTTTTATCTAAAGCTCAAAAACAACATTTGGGAATTCTTGTCTTAAAAGTACTCGCTAAGAGAACCTGGAATGAAAACGAAGAAAAAAAATGGCCTAAGTGCTGGTATGCTCCGGTAGAAAGTTTCGAAGAAGCATCTCTAGCTTTGAGATTTATACTTTCAAAACCAATTACTGCAGCAGTATAACCTAGTCATGCTGAACTGTTGTGGTGGCATGTGATATTGCCGATCAATTCAAACCAATCTCAGAGGAAGAAATAAAAATATTGAAGGAAAAATCAAAAAAAATAAAGTCCATTACAGTGAAATTAAAAGATGGTTAATAATGAAAAAGATTTTTCATAATATTTTATTTAGGTCTATCTTACAGGAACCAATACATTCCCGATAAAAATTAAACAAGACATCAGGATGGCTTGCCAGAAGAGACATTGGGACTGAAGAGTCCATAATTTTTTTCGAGATCATTAAAGTAGTCAGTCTCATGCCAAAAGGATTGTCATGACAGCCAGCATGCCAGATCGATACTTTACCGGACTTCCAGGTTTCAAAAGGACCGACAGTTATTGCCTGGGAAGGAATATTGGACACAATTCCACCTCCTGATGTCCTTGCATTCTGAATGATTGTCATTGGATGAAGGTCAACAATTCTTGTGCCAAGTTTTTTATAATCTTCTGGATCAGGAGGATTGTCCTTATACTTGCCCTCCCTTTTTACTGGATCATTAAAAGCCCAGTGTTTTACATCTCCCTGTCCACCCTGCATGATCAAACATCTAGCTTTATCAAAAGATTTGGAATATTCTTCAATATTATCAGCTCTAAGGAAATGGATATTTTGCTCACTCATCCTTAGTTCTTTTTTTATTCTGTTAAAACACAGTTCCAGATCGGCTCTGGTAAAACTGAGGGGATTTGATACTGGCACTTCTCTTCCATTCAAATACCATTCATCCATAGCCCAAAAATGCCCGTTTCTTATATTCAGTTCGAGGTCATTTACCAGTTGAGCAACCAGAGGTAATTGCTCGGTTGGCCCTATAGGTCCACAAATACCAGTGGGATTATCTTCAGTTACACTCTGCCAGCATCGTATATATTCAAGGGCTTCTGCCAGATAAAAAGATTCGAGAGTATCATAAAATTTTATGGTAAATCCTGGCCTTGAGAGCTGACTTAAGTCTTTTACTGTCAATCTGGCAGCATCACTTAATATCTCTTTATCAAGAGTGGTATAATCCCACCAATCTGGAGCTACCTTACTAATATTTCTCATAATAATCCCTCCTTGAAAAATCTCCTTTAATAATTGATGATATTAAGGTAATTTTACCATATTTCTATAGGTTTTTTTTATTTGTTTGTGTTTATATTTTCTATATTCTGATATATTTATTCTGATTTATTCAGCAATAACTCTTTAAGAATTTTTTTTTATTAAAAGGGAGTATTATTATGAATAGTAAAGGTAATATTTTAGCGATTGGAGCACATCCAGACGACATTGAATTACTTTGTGGTGGTACACTAGCAAAGTATTCAAAATTAGGGCATAAAGTTTATATGTATCATGCCTGTTATGGAGATAAAGGAGGTTTAGATAAAAAATCAGAAGAAATAATAAATGAAAGAAGAGAGGAAGCTAATAATTCTGCTAAAGTTATAAACGCAGTTTCATTTGTGGGAGATTTTAGGGATGGAGAAGTTACAATAAATTTAGAAAATAGATTGCTTCTTATTGATGTTATAAGACAGTGCGATCCAACTGTAATTTTTACTCATTCCCCATATGATTACCATACCGATCATTTAAACACTAGTAAATTAGTATTTGAAGCTAGTTATATGGTGAATTTGCCAAAATTGAAAACTTCTCATAAAGCAACAAAAATACTTCCTCGTCTCTTCTATTTCGATACCATTTCAGGAGTTGGGTTTAATCCAGTTGAATATGTGGATATAACTGATGTTATTGATTTAAAAATTAAAATGATGATGCAACATAAAAGCCAAATATTGTTTATTAAAAAATATCATAATGTTGATCTTCTAGAAATGATAAAAATTAATGGTAAGTATAGGGGATTTCAATGTAATGCAGAATATGCTGAAGGCTTTGTGGAGTGTATTGCATGGCCGAGAAAAACAGCAAAAAGAATTTTGCCATAATTAAATAACTCCCATTGAATAATCAGCAGAAAAATTCAGATTAAAAAAATTTAAGCTCAATTCTGATAAAAAATTTTATAAAAAAATGTATCTTGTTAAAAGAGCCTTCCCGAGTTCCTGTTTTTGCTATCAGTATGGAATTTGATATTTATAATTTAGGTATTTCCCACAGAGACTATGAGATAAATTTTTAAAAAATCGTCATTTAAAAGTATTAAAAAAGGATGGTTGATTTAAAACTTAAGGATAAAGTTACAATCATTACTGGTGCGGGCAGGGGAATGGGAAGAGAAGCAGCACTTTTTCTTGCCAGTGATGATTCATCATATATTATCGGAGCTGTTTTGGTTGCAGATGGTGGTATTACTTATCCAATAATTGAATTATTGGAAATTTCAATGGATTTTTACAGTCTTATCTCTTTTAGCAGAATTGTAGCAAGCTTCAATTATTTTCACATGATGAAGGCCAAGCTCACCAGATATTTCTGGTTCAATATTCTTTTCAATGCAGTCTGTAAAATATTCTATTTCAGATTTGTATATGTTAGTCTGTTTTACTTTAAATTCCCTACTGGATAATTTATTCAGTCTTTTTTGCGCTGCATCATATTCTCCTTGTGTGTGCTCAATTAAAACTTCAGCATAACCATTTGAATCCTGTCCTATTGTTCCATTGCAGAGAATACTGCCCCTACTTCCGTAGATTTCAAGAAAATTTTTTGATGAGCTATCCGGAATATTAAAACAATTGTCTATAATACCGAAAGAGCCATTATTAAATTTACAGGTTAAAACTGCAGTATCCTCCACCTCGTAATCGTGAACAAGGTTGCCAATTATACATGTTACTTCTGAAACTCTGCTTCCAAAAATAAATTCCAATAAATCAATACAATGGCTTCCCATATCTGCAAGACTTCCACCTGCACCAAGCTTTTTTTGTTGTCTCCAGGCCTCTTTTATTGGTGGATACCAGCATGAGAGTTGAGCTCTGCCCATGACTATTTTTCCAAGTATATTTTCCTGAACTGCTTTTTTTATTGCCAGGTGTAATGAGTTAAAGCGCATCATGTATCCAACTCCAAGCTTTACATTATTTTTTTTACATTTATCAATGATTTCAATACATTGTTTTTCATTTAAAGCAAGATTTTTTTCACAAAATATATGTTTTTTATAATTTGCAGCGAGCATACATTGTTCATAATGTAAATATACCGGAGTCGCAATATACACTGCATCTATGGTTTTATCTGTTAATAAATCCTGTATTGTATTATAAACTTTGACATTGAACTCAGAGCCAATCTTTTTGACCAACTCATTATCTATATCCTGAACAGCTGTAAGTCTTGAATTTCTTGCATTCAGTATCCCCTCTGGAATTGTTCTCCTGTATGCAATTCCACCAGCTCCAATCACACCCCAGTTAATCATATAAACTCCTTGTAAAATAAAATAAGAATTTTTATAAATTAAATTAGAAAACCAAATAAAGCATTAGACTTTTTTCAAACTATCAAAAAAAGCTATATTCTTCTTTATTATTTCTGGAACATTAAGGTCAAACGGGCATTTCTCGCTGCATTTTCCACACTCAATACACTCTCTTGCAACTTCAACTTTTCTATCCAAACCAATGTTCCAGAAAACATCATGTGGAAATTGTTTGTAATAAACTTCTATAAAATTTATATCTGTTATTTCTATCCCCTTTTCCTTGCAAGGCATGCAATAGCCACATCCCCTGCAGAATTTTGTACCCAGCTCTTCTGATAATTCTTTGATTCTTTTGTGATCTGCTTCAGTCAACTTGTCATCTTTCTGAATATAAATTAAATTTTGCTTTAATTCATCTATTGATTGCATACCGGCAACAGGAATCACCTGGGGGTACTGCTTTAAGAATTTAAAACAAATTTCAATATCCATAAGCCTGCCACCACCAAAAGGTTTCATTGCAAGCAGTCCTGTTTTATTTTGATTAAATTTGTATAGAAGATTTTCTTCAACATATTCAGTTGCTATAAAATTTAATGGAAACATTAGTACTGAAAAATCCTTAACTTTTAAAAACCTGTCGATAAGAGCTGGATTATGGCAGGAAAAACCAATAAATTTTACCTTTCCGTTATCCCTTTCCTTTATTAAGGCTTAGATAACTCCAGATCCTTCGATCTGATCGAATTCATTATTTTTAGAGATACCGTGAAAAAGATAAATGTCAATATAATTTGTTTTAAGCCTTTTTAAACTTGTGTCCAAATCCTGTAGAAAATTCTTTTTATCTCTTTTCCCCGACTTTGAAATTATATAGACTTTTTCCCTTATACCTTTTAATGCCTCTCCTAGAATCTCTTCGCTATTAAAATAGGAATTTGCAGTGTCAATCAAATTAATTCCTGAATCATAAGCAAAACGTATTAGATCTATTGCATCTTTTTGGTCAATTCTAGTTATTTGAATTGCTCCAAAAGCAAGTTCAGAAACTTTTAGGCCTGTTTTTCCTAAAATTTTATATCTCATTTGAATATTCAATAACGAATAATAATAAGTTATTTTACTTGAAAAATAAATTTCAATAGGATTCTATAGTTTTAGAAAAGTAGTTTTCTTTATCAAACCAATCAAATTATCATCAATTGATTTCTCATCTTTGAAACAGCCTTAAAAAGATACCTGTTTTCCCTATGTTCTAAATAAGAATTAGGTTCTATTTTATCAAATGCTCCAAGAGTTTCAACCTTGAAAATATCCGTATCTGTATAGATCTCAGTTAGTCTTATAACCCAGGTTATAGCCTAAAACCAAAATAAAAATTCAGATTCACATTTTAAAACTTTGGTTTTATTATAATTATAATAAAAATGGCTGCCACAAGCTCATTTTTATGCTAAAACTTGTTAAATTGGGTAATTTTTAAATATTTTTGAGAATCTGTAACTATTTAAGCTTATTTAAGGTTAGTGGAGTTAGTCTATAAGCCGGGTTCTAAATAGGATATGGTATGAACCACAAAATCTAGACACCTATCTATCTTAACTCAGAATAAACTTTGCAGGAATTTTTTTCAATTAATATATCCTCAAATTTTTCTGGAGGCATATAGCCCGGTGAAGAATGTAATCTTGTCCTACTGTAAACATCATCTATAAAATAAGGAGTTCTTTCTATAACATCTCCGTATGTTTCATATTCCCATAGATATACTTCTTTAAGATTTTAATGTTTTAAAAAATGATTCAATTGTAGCATTATAATATAGATTTCCCTTGGTAACCATGCTGATTTTAATGTTGTGAGTTTTAAGGAGATTCAAATACTCACCGGAGCAGTATTGAATTCCCTTATCAGAGTGGTAGATCAGATCACTAGTATTCTCAAATAGATGTTGATACCTTACGTTTGACATCCACCTTTTATATTTGATATATTCAATTTGTTAACACTAAGTATCAAAGGAGAAATTTTATGGGAAGAACAACTAAAACCATAAGTTTATCTATACCACCGGAAATGGCAAAAAAAATTAAAGGACTAATGAAGGAGGAGGGGAGAACGAGAAGCGTTTTTATTTCTGGATCAAATTTTTGGGGCAAACCCAGAAAGATTTTATGGTTGGTTAAAGGCATTGACAGAGGTGTATAAAAGGCGTATATTATGAGGGTAAATTAAAGGATGGTCACAATGAGTAAAAGTAAAATAAATATAACATTGGATAAAGATTTAATAGAGTATGCCAAAATTTATGCAGAAGAACAGAGAACATCTGTCTCTGAAATATTTACTCAATTTATTTTAAGCTTAAAACGTGTAAAAGAGGGCGATCCAACTGAAGTAATTCTGTCCGATCCAGATTTTGAAAAGAGTCTTTTAGAAACTATTTCAAGAATAAGATCAGGTAAAGTTAAATGGTTAAGTTATAGAGAAATCTTTTGATGAATGTACTTTTCAGCGATACTTTTGTAAAATCCTTTAAAAAGCTTAGCTCCATAAAGAAGGCAGTAAAAAAGAAAGTAGATATGATTATAGAAAATCCTATTGCCTTAGGCGAACCATTGAAGGGAAACTTCAGGGGGTACTATAGTTGTTCGGTTCGAAAGAATTTCATCATTATTTATTTACATTGTAGTATGTGTCGAAAAAAAGGTGATGATAAAATAGTCACTTGTAGTGAATGTAATAAATTTCCAGATGATACAATTAAGTTTATTGCTTTAGGACCACATAATAATGCTTATGGCATAAAATGAAAAAATCATTGGTAAGATAGGCAAATAAGGAAAGGAATTGAAATGGGCGGTTTTTTAGAAAATTTAAAAAATATTTTCACTGTACCAACAGGAGATACTACCTCTAAGTTTGTTACTTTCACGATCAGATGTAACAAATGCGGTGAAGAAATTACAGTAAGAGCGAGAAAGAATAGCGACATATCCAGAGTTTCCGAGGGTGAAAAACTGGCAGGTGCAGAGTATTTCTTAAGAAAGGAAATACTTGGAGAGAAATGTAATAATCTTATATATATTGAAGTCTCTTTTGGACCTGGTTTTAATATTATTTCAAAGGAAATCAGCGGTGGAAAATTTGTAGAGTAGCGCTTAGATAATTTGTAGAGTAGAACTTAGATAAATATATTTTTTATGTTACAATCTTAGGAGTATTATTAGTAATATTATAAAATCTTTGGTAGGAATCTTTTTAAAAAATGAATTTTTCTAAAGATTTGAGTGTGGTCATTTTAGCTGCCGGTAAAGGCAAAAGAATGAAGTCAGAAATTCCCAAAGTACTTCATCAAATATTAGGTCAACCAATACTCTATTATGTGTTATCTCTAGTTGGTAAATTAAATCCTAAAAATATATTTACAGTTGTAGGCTGCAGGAAAGAACTGGTTAGCGAATATATAAAGAATAATTTTCCTCAAACCAAAACTGTTACCCAGGAAAATCAGCTGGGCACTGCTCATGCTGTTTGTATGATAAAAAGAAGAAAAGGGGAGGATTTTGGAAAGAATATTTTAATACTACCCGGCGATAGTCCATTGGTTAATATAGAAACCTTAAGGAAATTGGTTGAAAAAAGAATCAATTCCGGCAGCGCAGCCTGTGTGATTATCTCCATAGTTCCTGATCCTGAAGGATATGGGAGAATTATAAAAGACAGAAATGAAAATATAGTAAAGATTGTTGAGGAAACTGATGCCAGCCCTGAAGAGAGAAAAATATGTGAAGTAAATTCTTCTATTTATTGTTTTGATACAAAATCTTTATTTGAGGATATTGAAAAGATTAACACCAAAAATATCCAAAAAGAGTACTATTTGACAGATATTATTGAAATGCTTATTAAAAATGGCAAAAAAGTAAACTGTTTTAAAACTCCAGACTATCAGGAGGTTATGGGTATAAATGACAGATTACAGCTTTCGGAAGTAGAAAATATTATGCAAAGGAAAATTAATGAAAGTTTAATGAAAAATGGGGTAACTATAATGGATTCCGGTTCATGTTATATTGAAAGCTCTGTAGTTATAGATAAGGATGTAATCATTGAACCTCCATGTTTTATCAAGGGTAAAACCAGGATTGGAAAGAACTCTAGTGTAGGTCCTTTCTG
>JAUWQW010000086.1 GCA_030610885.1 Candidatus Aminicenantota bacterium
TTGAATATATTATCTTCTATATATATATGCTCAAATTAAAATTATTACCTTTATTTTTTTTTAATTTAAATAAAAAAATTATTAATTTCTTTTTCAAAAAATTTAGCAAAAGGCACTCAAAAATCATTACAAAGAATTTAAAAACAGCATTTCCTCAAAAAACAGAAAAAGAGACTCATAAACTGAAAAATAAAATCTATAATCACTTTTCCTCTGTTTTTATTGAAATTATATACTTATATTTAAAAAGAAAACCAAATAAAATCCTAAAAAATATATTTATTAAAAATAAAGAAGCCTTAAAAAATGCATTAAATAAAAATAGAGGGCTCATCTTATTTTCAGCTCATTTTGGAAACTGGGAACTAATTCCATATATTTTCTCAAGAAAACTGAATTTACAAATATATGGAGTAGCAAAAGAAATGAATAATCCTCTCGTAGAAAAAACTGTGAAAAATTTCAGAAAATATATGGGATGCAATACAATAAATAAGAAAGGTTCTATAAAAAAGATAATTAAACTACTTGAAAATAAAAACATACTCTATTTTTTAATTGATCAGAATACAATAGAGAGAGAATCAGTGTTTGTTGACTTTTTTTCCACAAAAGTAAGTGCTGTTACATCTGTATCTCAACTTCACTTAAAAAAAGACATACCAATACTTCCAGTTTTTTTACACTATGAAAATGATAAAATCGTCTTAGAAATTTCAGAATGTATTAATTTTAAAAAAACTGAAAATTACAATAAAGATGTTTTAAATTTAACACAAAAATGCACAACAATAATAGAAGAAAAAATCAGAGAATACCCTGAACAGTGGTTCTGGTTTCATGATAGATGGAAAACAAAACCCAAAGGAGAAATCAATGATAAGAGATAATCGAAAAAAAATAGATTTAAGGAAGATTAAAATAATACCCAATTATATTGAAAATGTCCCAGGTTCAGCTTTAATAGAGCAAGGCAATACTCGAATTATTTGCACTGCAACATATTCTAATAAAGTCCCCCAATTTTTAAAGGACTCCAAAAAAGGCTGGATTATAGCAGAATATTCAATGCTACCAGGCTCAACTGGTAATGAAAGAATTATGCGTGAAAGACAAAAAGTAAATAGCAGAAACATTGAGATTCAGAGATTTATTGGGAGAGCTTTAAGAAGCACATTTGACCTTAGAGCAATAGATGGAAAAACTATTTTTATTGATGCAGATGTAATTCAGGCTGATGGTAGCACAAGATGTGCTTCTATTAATTGTGGCATGATTGCTCTAGTAAAATCACTAAAACATTTGGTTTTTGAACATAAAATTCCAGAATTTCCTAAAATAGAATTCATTTCAGCTGTATCAATTGGAGTTAAAAAAAAGGAAATCTATGTTGATCTAACATATAAAGAAGATTCAAGCATTGATGCTGATATAAGTATTGTCTCTTCAGAAACTCAAAAAATAATAGAAGTACAAGCTATGGGAGAAGAAAACTCTATTCCAAAAGAGATTTTCAAACAGGTAATTGATATTGGAGTAAAAAAAAATCTGGAAATTATAAAAATATTGAAAAGATCATTAGAATAAAAAAACCCGGAGGGGCAGGGATTCGAACCCTGGGAACCTATAAAGGTTCAACGATTTTCGAGACCGCCCCGTTCAACCGCTCCGGCACCCCTCCTAACTTCAAAAAAATCTATTAATAATTCTGAGGATTTGTCTTTTAAAATCCCTTCTTCAACTTCAATGTAATGATTATATACATTGGTTAATTGTTCAAATTTTTTAGTTGAAAAAATTCCAGTCTTAAAATCATATGCTGAATAATATAGTTTTTTTACCCTTGCATTAACCATAGCAGAATAACACATCAAACAGGGTTCAAGACTCACATAGATTTCTGCTTCAATCAATCGATAATTTTTAATCTTTTGACTTGCATCTCTTATTGCAACAATTTCAGCATGAGCCGTAGGATCACTATTTGCTATGACTGAGTTACACCCTTTACCAACAATCTTGCCACTCAACACAACAATAGCTCCAACAGGAACCTCTTTATTCTCTTTTGCAACCCTTGCCTGTTCAATAGCTATTTCCATAAAATAAAATTTATCTTTTTTCATCCTTTATTTAGATGATATTTTAATTCATAACTCCCATGTTTGCAAGATATCAGGTCCAATGCCAAAATCTTATTAATATATAGGTTGATTTTATTACTTTCAAATAAAGGATTTTGAAATACAAAATTCCTTGACATTTTTTTTATAAAATACTAATATTTTATTAAAATAAGGAGTTAAAATGATAAAAAAATTATTTTGCTTATTTGTTGTTATTATATTTGTTTTTCCTTTATCTGCAGGAACTCTAAAAGGAGTTAAAATGGCTGATACTATTGAGGTAGAAGGTCACAAATTGGTTCTAAATGGTATGGCAGTACGGAAAAAATATGTATTTGTTAAAGTCTACATAGCAGGGCTCTATTTACCCGCAAAAGAGAAGAACCCAGAAAAAATATTTAAATCAGACCTAATGCGTCAAACTATCATGCATTTTGTACACAAAGCCGGAGCTGGAAAAATCAACGACGCATGGTATGAAGGTCTTAAAGCAAATACACCTGATTATTCTTCAGAGTTAAAAAAACAATTTGATGAACTCTGTTCATGGATAGAAAATATAAAAGTTGGAGATCGTCTAATTTTCACTTATATTCCTGAAAAAGGAACAGAAGTCAAAGTAAAAGGGAAAATAAAAGGTGTTATTAAAGGTAAAGATTTTGCTGATGCTTTATTTAAATGCTGGATCGGACCTAAACCAGGACCTGGAAAAGGATTTAAAAAAGATTTACTGGGGATTTAAACAGAGATAAAAAAACAAATAATACAATTCT
Organism: Candidatus Aminicenantota bacterium; assembly: GCA_030610885.1. Classification (GTDB taxonomy): domain Bacteria; phylum Acidobacteriota; class Aminicenantia; order UBA2199; family UBA2199; genus JAUWNT01. Next base: position 2,900 of record JAUWQW010000086.1, read on the forward strand.
GGTCCATTTTTTATTCAAAGAGTCGTACTCTTGTATCAAAGTGGCTAAAATTTTTGATAAATTGTAGGAGGACAAATTGATCAAACTGATTGTGTCCCTGGGAAATCCGGATATACAATATAAACATACCAGACACAATATTGCCTGGCAATTACTGGAGTGCCTGCCCTTTCACCATGAATTAAACTGGAAAAATAAATTTAAAGGACAATATTCTTTTATCAGTCTCCATTCTAAAAAGTTATACCTTTTAAAACCATTAACCTATATGAATTTAAGTGGAGAGAGTGTTATTTTAACAATGGATTTTTTTAAAATACAGACAGAAGAATTACTCATAATTCATGATGAACTAGAACTTCCCTTTGGCTTTATAAGCCTGAAAAACGGTGGAGGTTTGGGGGGTCATAACGGGCTTAGGTCTATAGAATCGATCATCGGAACAAGGGATTTTAAGAGGATGAGGTTAGGCATATCAAAGCCCTTTCATGGTAATATTACTCCTTATGTTCTAGGCGGTTTCTCCATAGAGGAAAAAATATCTCTCCCATCCTTTCTGGAAAAATCAGCAGGCATACTGTTAAAGGCTGTTGAATCGGAAGATTTTAATAACATGACAAAAAAATACCGGAAATATAATACCATTCCAAACATTGAATAAATAATTGCTAAAATGAAAGACCTTACCCCTTTTTTATCCTTCAAGAATTTAATCCGTTTTGTTTTGTTTTTGGGAAATGGATCTGAAAGAGAGGCTGTCATACCGGACTGTATCAAGCAGAGACTTACTAGAAAAGCAACAGGATAACACTGTTTTTCAATCATTTATTTTCTTCGTCAAATTTTTAATGATCTAATAAATAAATTACCTGCCCCCTTTTTTATTCCAAACTGAACATTATCAAAAAAAGTCATATTGAAAATGTTGATCAAGATAGGGTTTGCGATATAATTTGACTTTTTTGGAGTAGTTGTATAAAATAGTAAAATGATAAGTATTAGAAGAGAAATATATCCAATATTAAAAAGAGAATTTAATTACAATGAAATTACAATATTAATAGGGGCTCGGCAGGTAGGGAAAACACATTTATTGAGAAAACTTTATCATGTTGCAAAAGAGAAAGGTAGAAACTGTAAATTTTTTGACCTGGAACAGCCAGAAACCCTTTTACTTTTTAATAAATCAGAACAAGAGATTATTAATTTATTAACTTATAATACAGATATTGTATTTCTGGATGAATTCTATTATTTCAAAAATGCCTCTCATATTTTTAAGGCTATTTATGATAGAGGATGTAAGACAAAAATTTTCGCTTCAGGTTCATCATCCCTTCAGATACACAAACATATAAGGGAATCATTAGCTGGACGAAAGAGGGTATTTTCAATATTCCCATGCAATTTGAATGAAATGCACCAGTTATGGAAAGGAGATTCTCTTTTTAATTATCTGAAATATGGAGGTCTTCCTGGAATAACAAAATGCAAGAATTCAAATGATATCCTGCTTCTGTTATCAGATATCCATCAGTCATATATTCTAAAAGATGTGAAATCATTATTAAAAGAAGAGAACATCAGAGCATTTAATCATCTTGTTTATTTATTAGCAGAACGACAGGGTAGTATAATTTCTGTTTCCAACCTGAGCAGAGAAATAGGTTTAACATCAAAATCAGTAGAAAATTATCTTAATGTTCTATCTCATACTGGAGTAGCCTTTCCAGTTATAAGTTTTAGTCGCAACATGGGAAATGAATTAAAAAAGTCAAAGAAATACTATTTATATGACCTGGGAATTAGAAATATGATTGTTAAAGATTTCAGAAATATTGAAGATAGAGAGGATGCAGGTTTTATTTATGAAAGTTTTGTTTTTCTGGAATTACAAAAAATGGTTGATCAAATATCAGAGATTCGCTTTTGGAGAACAAAAAATGGTAAAGAAGTGGATTTTATTTTTATAAAAAATCGCATTGCTTTTCCCATTGAAGTAAAAAGTCATATAAAACCAGGGGAAATTCCTTCAGGTATTTCAGTATTCCTAAAGCGATATCCTCAGACCAAAAAAGCTTTTATATTCAATCTGGATTATGAAGACAAAAAAATAATTAATAAAACTCAGGTTTTTTATAAAAAATTTGAAAATATTTCTAAATTTAGCATACAGTGAACTAGTGTAGAGTCAAAGATAAATAAATTATCTGACCTCATTTTATTTTTAATTTATATTTATTTTTTCTTAAAGAGTTTTACTCTTATATTAAAACTTATATCAGGGGTTGTATCAAAGGGGCTAAAATCTTCAAGAATTATAAAATCTAAACTCTTAAATACCTTAAAACCAACATACATCTGATAAGCTTTATGTGAGATATCACCCGTTCTGAATGGAGAAGTCCTGAAAATAAAGCCTGTAATAAATCTTTTTATATTTAATTTGATTTCAGATCTATAAATAAAAGAGCGAATATCTTCTCCGCTTAACCATACAGGTTTTTTAAAGAAAGACAAATAATTTATAAAATCAATTGAAAACCAATCCTTTTTGTAAGTCAATATCAGTCCCGGAGATAAAAATGGTTTATCCGAACTTAAACCAGGAGTATTAGATAATGGCAACCCAAGAGCTATCCTTGATTTAATAGAAAAATGTGGAGATTCATAAATCTGCCCCAAAAAAGATAAAATAACCGGGGAAAAACATCCCTTTTTATCAGTGTAGAAAAAACTATCATTATACTTATAATGAACGGAATTTCTCGGATAGACAGGTCTATGATTATCTGACAATTCAAGAAAGTCATGAAAATCTTCAATAAATTTGTCCATAATTCCTCCAAAGATAACAGAATGTCTAAGGTAGATTTCTATATTAACTCCTCTTGCAAGCCCATATCTAAATTCAAATATAGTGCTTAAATTTTCAAAATCATTCACAATTGTTTTTTCTTTATTAAACGTATAAATATTTGAATAATACAGATTTAAATTAAGTGAAAAATCATTTTTCTTCAATAGAGTATTATCAGAATATGGAAAGTAACTCATAGATTGAATAATAGGATATTCAGTACTTTTTGGGTAAATCATTGCTGAAAAATAAGCCAAACCCAAAAAAAGTAAAAAACACCGGAATGTTATATTTTTTTTCATACTTTACTTCAAAACTCAAAAAAATTATTAATCTGAATTTTAAAGCATTTTTAAAAATAATCCAAGAGGTTTATGCAAAAAAAATAAAATTTGCTTTTTTAAGAGACAAAAGTATATAATTAGCGAACATCTTAAAAATTGAGAATTAACAATGAAAGTTGAAATTCAAAAAGTCTATTTTAATAACCCTCACAGAAAACAAATAATTCATGCAGTAAAAATACTCAAACAAGGAGGGGTAATAGTATACCCCACTGATACAATATATGGGTTAGGTGCTGACATATTAAATAAACAGGCTATAATAAAAATTCTCAAAATCAAAAAAGTCTCAAAAAACAAACTTCTCAGTTTTATATGTAAGGACTTACAAAGCATATCAAAATGGGGTCATATAAGTAACAAAGCTTTCAGAATAATGCGTCGTGTTCTACCCGGACCATATACTTTCATACTCCCTGCTTCTAACGAAGTACCAAAAAATATCCTTCAAAAGAGAAAAACTGTTGGAATAAGAATTCCCAATTCTGAAGTGGCACGTTGCATAGTTGAAGAACTGGGACGCCCCCTACTAAGCACAAGTGTACCTAAAGGAGAAGAAGAATTTTTCACTGATCCTGAAGAAATAGCAGAATTATTTAAATATGAAATAGACCTTATACTTGATGCAGGTATTATACCCAATAAACCTTCAACAATAGTAGATTTCTCAACAGATCCTCCTGAGATTATAAGGGAAGGTGCTGGAGATATAAAAGTACTATTTTAAAACTGCTTTTTAACTTCCAAATAGGCTTGTTTTGCTTCAAATGAACTTCTAACAAGTGGACCGGATTTAACTATCAGTCCTATTTTTTCCCCTTCTTTTCTAAACATTTCAAAAGTACCCGGCTCTATATATTTTTGTACATTATAATTATTTTTATGGGGTTGAAGGTATTGTCCTATTGTAAATATTTTTACCCCCATTTTCCTGACATCTGACATTGCCTCTAAGACTTCTTTTTCTATCTCTCCAATTCCAACCATTATGCCTGATTTTATAATAATATTTGTTTTATTTTTTGAAGCCATTTTTAATACTTCTAAACTCAGATCATAATCTGCTCTGATATCTCTGATTTTATCAGATAATCTTCTTACAACTTCAATATTATGGGCAAAAACATTAATTCCTGATTTCAAAATACCTTCTATTAAGCATGGATCACCTCCAAAGTCAGGTGTAAGGACCTCAATGACTATATCATCTCTATATTCTCTTAACAACTTAGCGGTTTCTATAAAAATCCCGGCCCCTTTATCTGGTAAATCATCTCTATCAACTGAAGTTATCACAACATAATCAAGTTTCATTCTTTCTACTGCATTCTTTAACCTTGCAGGCTCGCTTCTATCTATATAACCCATTGGATTACCTGTGTTAATAATACAAAATTTGCAGGATCTAGTACATATATCTCCAAGAATCATAAATGTTGCGGTTCCGGAGTCCCAGCATTTGCTAATATTAGGACATTGTGCTTCAACACATACTGAATGAAGCTTTTCTTCATTTAGTATTTTCTTAATATTTAAATAGCTACTTTCTCGAGGTAAATGGGTTCTTAACCATTCTGGTTTTCTCATCATATTTCATCCTCATTTATAAACTTAATACAATTTTCATTAAAAATATCTTTCCATTTTTCAATAAACACTCTTTTAACATCATTCATTGAAACTTTTCTTTCCAATATTTTAGCCATAGATGTCACACCTTTGTCAATAAGGCCACAAGGAACTATGTAATTGAACTTACTAAGATCAGTATTTACATTAAGCGCAGCCCCATGAAAAGAAACATGCCTATCAAATGCAATTCCTATAGCAGATATTTTTTCATTGCCTATCCAGACACCAATTTTTTTTTCATCTTCTTTAGCCCTTATTCCAAATTCATCCAACATTTTTATTATTACATTTTCAATGTTCATTACAAATTTTTTTACACCCACAAGGTGTGTCTTTATATCATAAATTGGATAAATAACCAATTGCCCGGGACCATGATATGTTACATCACCACCCCTTTCAATCACATGTATATCAAATCCAAGCTTCTCAAGAATTTCCTCTTTTACCTTTAAATTATCAGTCTTGCCTCTTTTACCAAACGTAAACACATCATTATGTTCAACAAATATTAGTGTATTATTTATTTTCTTATTCTTAACTTTTTGCAAAATTTTTTTCTGAATATTCCAGGTCTCTTTATATTCTCTATAACCTAAATCAAGTACATTTAAATAACAATCATTCATAGAAAGATCCTTTTTTATCCAGTTGATTTAAAGCATATGTATATGCTCCAACAGAAACTGCTCTTAAAGTTCCAAGTCGTGTAATCCCTATTCCAATTCTCTTTAAAGAATCATATGTAAATTTTCTTTTTGTAAATGGAACTTCAATCTCTCTTTTCTCTCCCTCTAAAAATCTGGTTCTCTCTTTATCATCTTCTAAATTAAAGACCTTAACCTCAAGATGATCAACAGAAGCTCCATCTATTGTTTTATACTTTTTATTCATCTCTTCAACAATTTTATTTATAAATAAAGGGTAAGCACCTGAAAGACCTCCTCCAATTACAATGAGCCCATCAATAAGAGTAATAGCATTTGCAAATGCATCCCCTGCCACAATCCCCAATTCTTCAAATGCCTTTATTGCTGCTTGTTTATTCCCCTTTTTTTGTCCAGTCCCAATTTTGAAAATCTCCTCTGGCAAAGGGCAACTCTTTACATTAATTCCAGTTTCACTAAGATAAACCCTCCTAACTCCGCGAATGCTTACACTATCTTCCACACTGCAATCAGAAAGAAGCTTGTTTCTCATCCTATTAATTTCACCCTGTGCGGAATTATCTCCTAAAAAAAGCTCCCCATTATGGACAATTCCTCCCCCAAAACCTGTTCCAAATGTTGCACCAAAGAGATTGTGATATTTCTTAGAACTCCCATTCTTTTCCATAAGGCTATTAATTTGAGGTAGGAATCCAGCAATAGCTTCACCATATGTAAAAAGATCTCCATCATTGTTTATAAAAACTGGTATATTAAATTTGTCCTCAAGCATTGGCCCTAAAGCCACACCTCCTCTAAATGCAGGAATATTTTCTAAATCACTTATAATTCCCCTCTTATAATCAGCAGGACCGGGAAAAGCAAAACTGATAGCAACAGGTTTTTCCGACAAACTTGACTCCACTTGTTTAAAACCAGTAACAATTCTCTCTAAAAATATTTTCAGATTATCCTTTGGAGTATCCAATCTTATTGGATCAATTATCTCTTTCTCTCCTTTTATTGAAGAAAAAACAAGATTTGTGCCACCAGCATCCAGAGTCATAACAACTCGTTCATCTTTAGCATATCTCATCACACCCCCTCCTCTTCTACTTTAGTTCAAAGCAAAAAAACCAATACAGTTGCAACTGCAATTAATGTAATACATGGAAAAGCCAGGTATTTATAAACCTTTATTAATGATGAGTTAAAGTATTCATTAGTTAACACAAGGCATAGATGCACTGGTGAAAGTAAAACCCCGGCAAAACCCACAATATAAATATACAATGAAATGTAAAGAGCATTTGGTAAATTGGCAAATAAAGGAAATAAAACAGGATAGGCAATTGCAACAAATGCCTGATTTACACCAGTTAAAAGTCCCATTATAAAAGATATCGAAAAAGAGATAAAAATAACCATTCCAAAAGGTATATCTACACTTTGAAGAGTTGTAAATATATTAGAAATCGTTATTATCTTCTGGAATATCATAATACATGCAATCAAAATTAAATTCTTTAAAATAAATTTAGAGAACAATATGCTGGAAATTTCCTTTACTTTTAAGTGAAGAACAAGAGTTAAAATTACAGAAACAATCAGCAATGAAATATATAATGGGATTGAAAGTATAAAAAATAAAAGAATGACTAACAACACTGGCCATACACCTGCAATAAAATCTTTGATTGTTTCAAAAAAACTAATATTAACTTTAGGTAATAATGGTTTTATATTATGCTTTTTAAAGTATATAAAAGATACAATTAAACCAGTTAATATATTTAAAATCGCAAAAGGAGATTGGAATAAAATAATCTTTTTCAAAGGTATTTGAGATAAGGTTTGAAACACCAGAAGACCCACATAGATAGGCCATATATACTCCCATAAATGTCTAAACCAGAAATTTATAAAAGTATTGAATTCAGGTTTCAAATTCATCTTTTTTGTTGAAACATCAACAAGAGGTGCTGAAAAAAGAGCACCACCGGGCATTGGTAGAAATCCAATAATTGCAGGAGAAACCATTGCAACAATTCGTTTGTCTTTAATAATTGAATTTAAAGAATTTATAAGTTTATCAAACATTTTTGTTGATTTTTGTATTGCTCCAATATAAAGAACAGATACAATTATAATAAAAAGCTGAATTGTTCTCTCTTCTATTAAAACCTGGAATGATGAAACAAATGCATTTGCTAAATTTACATTAAAAATAAAAACTGTATAAAAAGCCAGTAAAAGGATAGAAAAAGCTAGATTGATTTTTATTCTCAAAAAAATAAAAAGAGCAAAAACAACAGAACCAATTTTTAATAAAATTATTTCCAATTAAAACCTCAAATTAAAATTGATTATAAATAAATTGTTTACTTATTTCAATTAAAATATAGAAGAGTGATGAATAACAAGAGAAAAAGCATGGGGTCAGGTCTTGCATTGCAACATTTTTCAAATATTGCCAAATTTATGTCAAAAGAACAAATAAAAGAGGACGCCCATTAGAAGTTAATTGTCAATAGCATAGACTGATGTTTTTTATTTTTTTTCAAAGCATACATACTCAATATTAACCCAAATAATCAAGTAAGGCCATTTATAGGGAAAATACTGGGAGTATTTTAGGAATTTTATCAATTTTATTAAGTTTGTTTAGATTAATTAATAAGA
>JAUWQW010000126.1 GCA_030610885.1 Candidatus Aminicenantota bacterium
ATGAAGTTTTTCACAAATCCACGGTCCCTTTTTTTATGGAAATGTCAGTAATATGGAAAATCAGAGATTTTCCACATTACTTTGGAAAACCCTACGAGTTTTCAACATTCCCACAAAAATTATTACTATTACTAAAAAAAATGTGTCAACTTTTAATCAGGACTTGACGAAAAGTAACAAGTAAAAAGTAGGATCTAGGATTTGGGGACTGGGATTTGGTAAAAAAAGCTGATGGCTGAATGCTGAAAACTGAATATCGAATAATGAACAAGGAATGATGAATAAGGGATTTGATTTATCAAACCCAAAGGAAAAAGGCAAAATTAAATAATTTTGAGTTTTAAGTGTTAAGTTTTGAGTTGAAAAAAAAATGAAGAGGTCGAAATGTTGAGGTGTCGAAGAGTTGAAATGTGGAAATTTGATGTTTATTTACTTTGACGTTTCAACTTTTTAACTTTTAGACGCTTCGATGTGCGGTATTCTATATTCAACCATTAGTCCATTCAACCAATAAACTATTAGTCCAGTATCATGCCTTTCATCAAATATATTGACTTTGTTCCTTATCTATTTTACCATACTCATATTATGAAAAATTTTAAAAATTATAAAAAAAGTGTAAGTATTTTGTTTTTTTATTTTATTGTAATTTTAATGTTATTTTTCTCATCATGTTCTGTTTCTTCTTTAGGCATAAGAGTACTTGTGCCTGCAGAGATTACTATTAATAAAGAGATTATACATATTGGGATTGTTAATCGTTCATTACCAGCTAATGAGAGAAAGCTAATTAATATTGTGGAGGGATTTATTTCTGGAGAATCAATATTAGCTGATCGTTTTGGATCAGAAAACTGTTTAAAAGGTCTTGCTGAAAAATTAAATAATTCTCCTAGATTTAGTGCTGTAATAATTCAGGGAGAGAATCTTAGAGGAACAGGGACACGTATGTTTCCAAATCCTCTTTCATGGGGAATAGTTGAAAGGCTGTGTAATAAGTACCGTGTAGATGCCCTTATTGCTTTAGAGACTTTTGATTCTAATATAATGCTTGATAAAGATATACGAATGAAAAAGAAGACGATTAAAGATAAGAAAACTAAAACGAAAAAAAGGGTTAAAGTTCCGCAATACATTGCTAATCTTTATATTCAGGTCAATTCAGGCTGGAAGATTTATGATCCTTCTGCTCGATCAATTGTTGATGCAAATACATATAGGGATGAGAAATCATGGTACACTACAGGTAAGACCAGGAGAGAATCATTGAAAAATCTACCAAATAAGAGAGATGCAATTAATCAGGCAGGATATTATTCAGGCATTCAATATGGAATGAGAATCTCTCCAACATGGATAAATGTAAATCGTCAATACTATGTAAAAGGTTGTCCTGAATTCAAGATGGCTGAGCGATATGTCAAGTCTGGAGATTGGGAGCAAGCAATTTCAATTTGGGAAAAGCTTTTACATAACAGTGATATTAAAGTTGCTGGAAGGGCGGCTTACAATCTGGCTTTTGCTGCTGAAATCAGGGGTGATTTTCAAAATGCATTAAAATGGGCAAAAAGATCTTATGCAGAATTTGGGAATAAAAAAGCACATTCTTATATGAGAATTTTAAATCAACGTATATCAGATAAAGAACATTTAGATGAGCAATTGAAATAATAATCTCGTTCTGGATTTAATAAGTTGAATTTTTACCTTCAATAATATTGAAATGGATATCATAATAGATGAAATAATTAGATCAAGAAGAAAAACAATTGCCTTGCAAGTATCTCATGATGCCAGACTAATTGTTCGTGTTCCTTTCAGTACTTCAGAAAAGTTAATTAGAAAGATTATTTATGAGAAAAGGAGCTGGATTTTAAAGAAGCAAGAAGAAGCAAAGGAAAAGTATAAAAAAGTATATTCTAAGGAATTTGTGAATGGAGAGGGGTTTCTTTTTTTAGGAAATTCCTATAAGTTATATGTTGTTGATAATGTTGAGTTCTCTTTGATTTTTAATAATGAAAATTTTTTTCTCTCGAGAAAATTATTAAACAAAGCAAAAGAGATTTTTATTAAATGGTATAAGAAACAAGCTTATAAAAAAATTTCAGAGAGAATTGCCATTTATTCTAAGATATCAGGCATAAATTATAATAAATTGAAAATCACAAATGCTAGAAAAAGATGGGGATCCTGCAGTTCAAATGGAAATTTGAATTTTACCTGGCGTTTGATCATGGCACCATTACAAGTGATTGACTATGTTATTGTTCATGAATTAGTCCATATTAAAGAAAGGAATCATTCAAAGAATTTCTGGAATAAAGTCCGGATAATATTGCCCTATTATGAAACTCAAAAAAAATGGTTAAAAAAGAACGGACATTTGCTTATTTTATGAATCTTTAATTCAAATTGATCATATATAAGTTAAGAAATTAAATGCCCCAGGGATAGTGATCTCTTTTTACACAATATTTTCCAGAAAGAGAAGAACTCAGATCAATATAAAATTCGAGTTTTTTATCATTTTCATTTACACATAGTTCTAAAACTTTTATTTTGTATTTTTTAGGCTTAATATTTACTATTGCATAATCTAAATCATATAAACAGAGACAGCAACACATCTCACCATATTCTCTCTCTTTTATTATTATAGTGTCTTCTCTTACATCTATGTCTGCTGTGATTGTTGAGCAGCAATTGAATCCTGCATTTATATGTTTAAGTATGAGTCTATTTTCTCCGTCATATTCATATTCTATACAATCCTCATTGGATCTATATAGAATTTGATTGTTATTCAATGCAGTACTGTATGAGTGCTTGCATCCGTATGAATTAATTAGAGTCCCAAAAGGTTCAGATTCAGTTAGATTATTATTTTTACAACTTATAAAAGCAAAACATATTAAAATTGATAAAATAAATCTTTTCATTTTTTTCTCTAACACTAAATTGTAGCAAGTTTAATGCCAGCAAAAACGGGGTTAAAGTGTCACATTTTTAGGACACTTTCCCAATTTATGTCCTATTTTTAGGACACTTTTTAGAAAGAGGTCATCTATTACTGTTTTCTTTATTCTAAAATGATAATAGAGATTCTGTCTGTCCCTATTGCCTCATTTAAGAATCTATACGAAGTATAGATCGTTGACGCACGAAAAAATCTATATGAAAAATTTATCAGGAAGTGGTACCTTTTTTGATGTAATCTATCAGAAGAGGTGTAAAAATGGGGTTAACAATGAA
>JAUWQW010000020.1 GCA_030610885.1 Candidatus Aminicenantota bacterium
AGATTGTCACCAAATTTAGCTTCAATATATTTCCTTACTTCCTCTAAAAAATAATCTCCAACCGACTCTTTATTTGATTCAAAAGGTTTTTCTGGAAGTTCGATCTTTACAGCTTCATTATACTGTTTTTTATCAACAAAATTCAATTTCAACATCTTTTTCAAAATAAAATTTCTTCTTCTTAAAATATGTTTTTTCTTTTTGGAATTTTGTTCAGGTTTATTAAAAATATCAAAAAGAACATTTGGGCTTGGAAATAATGCAGTCAATAAAGATGCATCTGCTAAATTTATATCCTTTACTGACTTGCCAAAATAGTACTTTGATGCTGCTTCAACGCCATAAACACTACCCCCTAAAAATATTTTATTGCAATAATAGCTCAATATTTGTTCTTTTGAATACTTCTTTTCTATTTGAACTGCTAAAAGCATTTCTCGTAATTTTCTTGAATAGGTTTCCTCAGGAGTTAAAAACAACCCACGAGCAAGCTGTTGTGTGATTGAACTTCCTCCACCTGCAGACTTATTTTGAAATATAACACCTAAAATTGCCCTTATAACCCCCCTAAAATTGATTCCCCAATGAGAGTAGAATTGGTTATCCTCAGATGCTATTATTGCATTTTTTAACACATCAGGTATATCAGTGCTCTCCACTATTTTTCTCTTCTCAATTGCAAACTCTTTTATAGGTAAATTCTGATCATCAAAAATAGTTGTCATAATAACAGGTTTAATATCTTCAAGGTTTTTTATCTGAGGAAAACCTTTTTGAAAGACTAAAATAATTCCAACAAGTAAGCCTATAAGAACTGTAAAAATGATACTAAGCAAAAATAGAATTGTTTTACGTTTAATTGAAAAAATTTTTTTCATATTTTAGATTTAAATATAGCATAAATCTAATTTTTTTAAAAGCCCAAGAATCACTTCTATTATGGGATAGTTCTCAAAAAAGTTCTTTTTGCAAATTCAGTAAAAAGTAAAATTACTAAACCTGCTAAAATAAAATAAAAAAATAAATCTTCAGCCTCATAATATTGTTTTATTGAAATTTCAGATTTTTCCCACCTGTTAATCTCAGAAAAAATTTGCTGAAGTGAATCTTTATCTGTAGCTCTGAAATAAAGACCACCCGTAGTGTTAGCAATTTCCTGAAGGAGTTTCTCGTCAATCTCAACATTTACCATAATAAATTGTTTTCTTCCAAAAGGATCAACAACAGGAAATGCAGCTTTACCCCTTGTTCCTACTCCAATTGTATATACTTTCACATTAAAATCTTTTGCAATTTTTGCTGCATCTTGAGGATCAATCTCACCCTTATTATTTATACCATCAGTAAGTAGGATTATTATTTTTGTTCTGGTTTTTGAATACCTTATCCTATTTACTGATGTTGCCAATGCCATACCAATAGCTGTCCCATCCTCAAGATCTCCTATAGATGTCTCTTTCAAAAAATATCTCAATATATCATAATCAATAGTAATCGGACATTTAGTATACGATGTGCCTGCAAAGATAACCAACCCTATTCTATCTGTTTTTCTTTTTTGAATAAAGCTTGAGATTACTTCCTTTGCAACTTCAAGTCTATTTTTGGGTTTGAAATCAACAGATGCCATTGATCCTGATATATCAAGTGTAATCAAAATATCAATTCCTTTTTTCTTCTCAATAGTGTAAGAATCCAAAATTTGAGGCCTTGAAAAAGCTAAAATAAATAATACAAGAGGAATTAATTTAATAAAAAATAGATTCTTGCTTAAAAAAATCTTTAAAGATTTACCTGAATTAGCTTTAAACAAACTCTTTGATGAGAAAAAAATAAACCTCTTCCCCTTTTTGCCAATATATATATATAATAAAATAAGAACGGGTATTATTAATAAAAATAATAGGAAGATTTTATTTTCAATGTGTAACATTTTGTGCTATATCTTCTATAATTACCCTTTTCTTAAAAGATATAATAATATCTCTGATTTTATTACAGGTGGTTTTAAAAGTATGCGAATCAGGTACAAATTTTGCAAACTTTACAAGATCTGAAATATTAAATAAAAATTCCAGATTATCTACTATTAAAGCCTCTCCTTCTTTTGCTTTTAGATGCAAAAGAGTTTCATAAGTTGTAAAATCCTCTGCAGAAAACTTATACTCTCTGCTTAAAAAATGCTTGATAATTATTGTAAGATTTGTAAAAAACCTTTTTATTCTTCCCTTTTCAAACATTTTTTGTTCAATCAATTCATTTACCCTAAGCTCAAGCTCTTCTATTGGTGATAATATTAGTTCTTGTTTTTTAAAAAGGTATCCCTTTCTTCTTCTCAACAAAAAAATTATTAAAACAACCAAAATAGCAAATACAAAAAATACTATCACATATTTCAAAACACAAAAAGGGTTTCCTTTAATCTCAATTAAATCTTTTAATGGTTTTATAGATTTATCCTCTTTTGTAAGAACAGATTTCACTCTTATTGGAACTGAATTTGTCTGTTTTGTCTCAATTATTTCCCCATTTTTTATCAATTCTACAATAAAAGGCCCAATATTAAAATCTCCTGTTTTAAAAAAAGAAATAGTAATGTTCTTTTCAAAAAGAATATAACCTCCTTGAATTTTTGAAGGCAATAATTTTTCTGAAATTATTTCAAAATCCTTTCCCTTTGAAATAAAATTCACTTTTTGAACCTGAAAAGAGGTTTTTAAGATCAATTTCACACTGATTCTATCTCCAATTGTAACAAGATTTGTTGATGAAGAGATTGAAACCTGAGTTTCAGCAATCAAACTAATATATAAAAAAGTAAATAAAATAAAACTTTGAAAAAGCTTCATTTTAAGATCTTTTTTTTCCTTTTCAAGAAAAAATCAAACAATGGCTTTTCATAATTTTTTTCATCTTCAATATAAATAAAATCAATCTTAAATTTTTTAAAAATTTCTGAAAGAGATTGTGTATTTTTTTCATAAATTTCTGAAAAATTTTTTCTGGTTTCATCTGAAGCAAAATCTATAAAGAATTCCTCTCCATTTTCATAGTCTTTTAATATAAAAATCCCCTTTTGAGGAATATATTTTTCTCTTGAATCAAAAATTTTTATTGCAATTAAATCATATTTTCTGCTTGAAATTTTTATAGATCTAGAAAAATCATTATCAATAAAATCAGAAATCAGAAAAACAATTGATCTCTTTTTAATTACCTTATTTAAATAAACCAAACTATTATCAATTGAAGTAGATTTGCCTTCTGGTTTAAAATTGATTATCTCTCTTATTATTTTTAGTAAATGGATTTTACCTTTTTTGGGTGGAATAAATCTTTCAATTTTATCAGTAAATACTAAAAGCCCTACTTTATCATTATTAAGCATTGCAGTAAAGGCAATAATTGCTGAAATTTCAGCAGCAATCTCTTTTTTGCTTTTTGCTCCTGAAAAAAAACCAAGTGAAGCAGATAGATCTACAGCAAGAATAACAGTTAGCTCTCTTTCTTCCACAAACTGCTTTATATAGAGCTTACCCATTCTTGATGAAACATTCCAATCAATAAATCTCACATCATCTCCATCAACATATTCTCTAACTTCAGAGAACTCCATACCCCTTCCTTTAAAAGCTGAATGATATTCACCAGCAAAGATTTCTTTTGAAGATTTTCTGGAAATTATCTCTATTTTTCTTATCTTCTTTAATATTTCTTCAGATATCATTCTTGCTATTGGTTAGAAGACTTCAATTAGAATTTTTCCCACAAACTTAATTATAAGATTAACTGGATAAGTAAATTTTAAATTCCATATTTTGGGTTGTGACTCATTCATTTGAATAAATGAGTGCTTTATTTCCAAGGGTTTTTTTGCATCTATTTCAATACCCTCAACATTTGAAAAACTTAATTTTACATTTTGACGGCGTCTTCCAATACACTCAACTGTGTATTTACCCTCCAAGGTATTTTCAATATATATCATCTCTACATCAAATATTTTCTCTTCCATTTTAAACTCCACATTAAGCCATTTATTATACAATTAAATCTATTTTTTTTCAAATATAATCAGTACCAAAGAGATTTATTACATTATTTTGGAGATAAAAAACCATAATATTGACATTTTTACGGAGATATAATATAGTATATTTGACATTTTTTAGGAGATACAATGAAAAGAACATTATATTCAGAACTTTTAAAATGGAAAATAAAGGACAATAGAAAACCATTACTCCTGCAGGGGGCAAGGCAGGTAGGGAAAACATATTTGTTAATGGAATTTGGAAAAAATGAATATGATGATATTGCCTATTTTAATTTCGAAGAATCACCGAATTTAGCATCCCTGTTTGATAATGATATGGATCCAATATCACTTATCGAATCCCTGCAGATTATTAATGGTAAAATAATAAATCCGGAGAAAACCCTTATATTCTTCGATGAGATCCAGGCAGTACCAAAAGCAATAACAAGTCTCAAATATTTTTTTGAAAAAGCTCCTCAACACCATATTGTATCAGCGGGTTCTCTTCTTGGAGTAAGAGTGGGGAAAACTTCAGGATTTCCAGTTGGAAAAGTAAATTTCATTAATTTATACCCGATGAGCTTCTCAGAATATCTTTTAGCAATCCGCGATGAGTTACTGCTAAAAAAACTAATTAAAAATCCATATTCCAAAAAGATGCCTGAACCGCTTCATCAGATCCTTCTAAAACACCTTAAATTCTATCTGATCCTGGGAGGAATGCCTGAGGTCATTAGCAACTATATTAACAAGCGAAATATAAAAGAGGCCAGGGATATTCAATCCGATATACTGGAATCCTATAAAAGAGATTTTTCAAAATATTCAAGTCCTGGTGAATCAATAAGAATATCAGAGATCTGGAATTCCATTCCGGTTCACCTATCCAAAGAAAATAAAAAATTTAAGTATAGTGAAATCAAAAAAGGGGGCAGGAGTTCAAGATTCGAATCTGCAATAGAATGGCTGAAGAATGCAGGACTTATCAATGTCTCTTATAATATTAAATCTCCTAAATTTCCTTTAAGCGGCTATATCGATTATAATAAATTTAAGCTTTTTCTATTTGATACCGGACTCTTATCTGCAATGATAAATGTTCCTCCAGAAATAATTTTGGATGGTAACAAACTTTTTTCAGAATATAAAGGAGTTTTTATAGAAAATTTCATTGCTCAGGAATTATTATGTTCAGGAAAGGGAAATAACCTTTACTATTGGACAAGTAAAAATGATGCTGAAATTGACTTTATCTTACAAAAAGGAAATTCAATTATCCCGTTAGAGGTAAAAAGCGGAATGACAAGAAAAGCAAAAAGTCTCCATGTTTATGGCGAAAAATACTCCCCTAAAGCCTTATACAGAACATCACCAAGAAACTTCACAATAGACAATAAATTAGTAAATATACCTCTATACGGAATCTCCCTTATCTTTCGTAATGATGAATGATCACATTCGGAGTTAACATACGCCCACTTTTCCGGGAAATAATTAGGAACGCCCATCAGAAGTTCATTGTCAACAGGTTCAGGAAAAATAATAAACATATTGCATCATTTAAAAAACACTATGAAATGAGAAAGTTCAGATACATATTGGACTCAGATTTCAATTCAGAGAGTTGACGATAAAGTGATTTGGACTTATAATAAATTTTTGGGCGATTAACTCAGTGGCTAGAGTGCTACCTTCACACGGTAGAAGTCAGAGGTTCAAATCCTCTATCGCCCATTTTTTATTTATGTATAAACAATTATTTGATCCGAAAAAAATAGAATTAAATGTAGATGATATTGTACTAATCCCTGATTTTAGAGATAAAAAGTATTACAGGAATTTGAAGAATAAAGCATTCAAGAGAATTTCTTTGATTGGAAATGATGTTTTGATTTTCGAGAACTTTGCACTAATAACAGGGTTTTTAGGGTATCCAAATTTATTATTAACACTTGAATTCATAAAGAATATAAAACAAAAAAATATCTTTTTTCTTGGAACAGGCGGGACTTTAAAAAAAGGCATTAAAGTTCCATGCTCTTTGAACGTTGTAAAGATTTGTTCAAGCTCTATTTTAAAATTATTTTCAAAAAAGAAATCTCTTAATTTAAATGATTTTGTATTAGGGAATTTAAAAAAAGTTAAAGGAGTTAGTGTGGATTTAATACAGAGAGAAACAAAGAAATGGCTAAGAAAACAATTAATAGAGGGGATTGATGTTGTGGATATGGAATTATTTCCTTTGAGGGTCTATTTAAAAAAACCATTCTATGCACTTATTGTTTCAACAGATATTGTAACACCTGAGGGAATAGAGCCTTTTTTTGATAATGATCTGATCAAAAAGGAATTTGTAAAATCTTATGAATTAATAAAGAGGTATATAGATGAAAAAAAAGATAATACTAACTAAGAATTATTTAGAAGAAGTAATTGAGCGATTAAAAAAGGAATTTGAATTAATTATTGTAGAAGACACAGGTAAAAATTTACATGAGGTTCTAAAAGAGAATCAGGATGCAGAAGCTTTAATTAGCTTTTTGTCTGATAATATAAGTAAAGAAATTATTGATATTTGTAAAAATTTAAAGATAATTGCAAATTATGCAGTTGGATATAATAATATAGATTATAAGCATGCTATAGAAAAGGGAATATATGTTACAAATACTCCCGATATTTTAACTGCTGCAACTGCAGACCTTACAATGGCTCTTATCCTTTCAGTTTCAAGAAGAATTGTTGAGTCTGATGAATTTGTAAGAAAAGGAAAGTTTAATGGGTGGGAAGCAAAATTGATGCTTGGCAAGGAATTAAATGGAAGTACTATTGGAATTATTGGAATGGGAAGGATTGGACTTGCTTTAGCATTGAGAGCAAAAGCATTTGGAATGAATGTAATATACTATTCAAAAACCAGGAAGCAAGAAATTGAAAGGATATATGGTTTTAAATTTGTTAGATTTATTGAGCTAATAAAGGAATCAGATCTTGTTTCTATTCATATTCCTTATTCTAAGGATGTGCATCACCTTTTTAATAAGGATGTATTTGATTTAATGAAAAAGGATGCTATTTTTATAAATGTTTCAAGAGGTGCTTTAATGGATGAAACATGTCTTGCTGAAGAGCTTGAAAAAAATAAACGATTTGGAGCAGGTCTTGATGTTTATGAGTTTGAACCTAAGGTAACAGAAAAATTAAAAAAATTGAAAAATGTTGTTTTAACACCTCACATTGGTAGTGCTACATATAAAACACGTCTTGCAATGGCAATGATGACATATAATGATGTTGTTTTAGCTTTATCTGGAAAGAAGCCAGCTTATTTGATTCCTGAATGTAAGCTCTAACAAATTATATGTATGTATTAAAATCAGCCTATAAAATCACTGATGCTCAGAACAAGGCTGTCAAAAAAATTGTGTCAGATTATAGAAAGCATATACAAAAACAGGTTTTACTTGGAATAACTGGTTCAGGTAAAACATTTATAATGGCTAATATAATATATGAATTAGATTTGCCCTGTCTAATACTTGCTCCGAATAAAACTCTTGCAGCCCAATTATATCAAGAATTTACGAGTTTTTTTCCTGAAAATAGAGTTGGATATTTTATAAGTTATTATGATTATTATCAACCTGAAGCCTATGTTCCACAAAAAAACCTGTATATAGCAAAAGAAGTATCTATTAATCCTGAACTTGAAAGGTTAAGGATAGATGCTGTAAGGAATATTCTTGAATCAAAAAATACTATTATTGTTGCATCAGTTTCAGCAATTTATAATATTGGGTCACCTGATGATTTCTTTAAACAGAAAGTTTCATACTTTCTATATGGAAAAATAAGAAGAGATGATTTAATTAGAGAATTTATTAACCTTGGTTATTCAAGGACTGAAGAATTCATTGAGACAGGTAAATTCAGGATAAGAGGGGATATAATTGAAATATTTCCTACAAGTGAAGAAAATCCCATAAGGTTTACTTTAGATGGAATAAATATAGTTGGAATAGAAGTTTTTGATGCAATAACTGCTAATAAACTAAAAGGACTTGAATCTGTTAATATATTTCCAATAAGCTATTTTTATTACAAGAAATCAAGAATACAGGATTCAATTGGGAAAATTAAAACTGAATTAAATAATAGAATTGAGTTCTTTTTGAAAGAGGACAAGGTTGAATTTGCAGAAAGGTTAAAAGAGAAAACATTATATGATATTGAATTACTTGAACAATATGGTTATTGTTCCGGGATTGAGAATTACTCAATGTATTTATCTAATAGAAAAGAAGGAGACCCGCCATATACTCTTTTAGATTTCTTTGGAAAGGATTATTTAATGATAATCGATGAATCTCACATAAGTATTCCTCAGCTCAAAGGTATGTAATTGGGTGATAGATCAAGGAAACAAAAATTAGTTGACTTTGGATTTCGTTTACCATCAGCTATTGAAAATAGGCCTCTGAATTTTGAAGAGATACAATCTAAATTAAAAAATGTACTATATGTATCTGCTACACCTTCAGAATATGAATTAACAGATTCCAAACATCAAATTACAGAGCTACTTGTAAGACCTACTGGATTATTAGATCCAAAAATTGAAATTAGAAAAGTAGAATCTCCTGTTGAAGATATGATTAAAGAAGTAGAAAAAGAGATTTCTGATAGAAATAGAGTCCTGATTACAACACTTACAAAGAGAATGTCTGAAAAATTAGCTGAGCACCTTTCATTTAAAGGAATTAAAAGTACTTATCTCCATTCTGAAATTAAACCTATTGATAGAATTAAGATTATAAAGAAATTAAGAATGGGTGAAATAGATACTCTTATTGGAATAAATCTTTTACGTGAAGGACTTGATCTTCCTGAGGTTTCTCTTGTTGTAATACTTGATGCAGATAGAGAGGGGTTTTTACGTTCAGCAACCTCTCTTATTCAAACTTTTGGAAGAGCATCGAGAAATGTGAAAGGAAGGGTTGTTCTTTATATAAAAGGGATGACTTTTTCCTTAAAAAAAGCAATTGATGAGTCAAATAGAAGGAGAAAATATCAGATACTTTATAATAAGGAAAATAATATTGTGCCAATGTCTATCAATAAAAAGGTAAAAGATTTTTATGATGATGACTTCTGGATTAGAAAGAGTGAAGAGGATATTAAGGTTGAATTTAAAGATAAAGAAGATTTAATAAGAGAGATTGATAAATTATCAAAATTGATGAAAATAAAAGCTAACCAGCTCGATTTTAAGAGAGCAGCATTTTTAAGAGAAAAAATTAAATACTTTAAAAATTTATTGATCGAGATGTATTAATTAATACTGAATAAGGTGTGTAACCTAATAGGTAGCAGGTTTTTGAAAGATGTGTTTTATTTACATAAGCATTAATAAATGATATAATTTGAACTCATGAGTGATTTTAAATATATTATTATTGATGGATTAGTAAAATCAGGTAAAACTAGATTAGCTGAAATAGTTTCGCAAAAATTAAATGCCAGATTAATACTTGATAATAAAGAAAATCCCTTTGTGGATAATTTTTATAATTCATTAAAGAATGGAGAAAACTCTTATTTTCTTAAAACTCAGCTTATTTTTTTATTAAATCGTTATTCTCAACAATTAGAAATAAAACAAAAGGGGCTCTTTCATAAAACAACAGTGAGTGATTATATTTTTTTTAGAGATGGAATTTATGCTCATATTCTTTTAAGTGATGAAGATCTTGATATTTACAAGAAAATGTTTAAAATTTTCTCTAAAAATATTACGTCTTCAGATATTGTAGTTTATCTTCAGATATCTTTTTCAGAAATGTTGAAAAGGATTAAAGAAGAAGGGACAGAATTTGAAAAGAATATTCCTAAAGAATATTGGAGAGAGGTGTTTGAAGCTTATAATTACTATTTTTTTAATTATAATAGTTCGCCTTTACTAGTTGTAAATATGGAGTCGCTTGACCTTGATAATGAATCAGATATTCAAAACTTAATAAATGAGATAAAGAATCATAAAATAGGGAGAAAATATTATGCCCCAGCTTGATAGAGAAAAAATAACGGTTCTAACTTTAAAAAAAAGGAAGGAAAATGGCGAAAAAATATCTGCAGTAACATCATACGATTATCCCAGCGCTAAAATTGCATCTAAAGCAGGTATTGATATTATCCTGGTGGGCGATTCTTTAGGAATGGTCCTTCATGGAGATAAAAATACATTGAAGGTAGATATGGATGATATGATTTATCATACAAATATGGTTGCAAAAGCAGAACCATTATCTTTAGTTGTAAGCGATATGCCGTTTCAATCCTATCATATAAGTGTTGAAAAAGCTGTTGAAAATGCGCTTAAACTTGTAAAAAAGGGTGGTGCTGAGGCTGTAAAATTGGAAGGAGGCAGAAGGAGATTTAAAGTGATTGAAGCTATTATTAATGCTGAAATCCCAGTAATGGGGCATTTGGGTCTAACTCCTCAGTCTATCAATAGATTAGGAGGCTATAAGGTTCAGGGGAAAATAAGGGAAAGGGCTAAAGAGATTATACAGGATGCAATTGAGCTTGAAAAAATAGGAGTCTTTGCATTAGTTCTTGAATCAATTCCAATGGAATTGGGTAAAAAAATAACTGAAAAAGTTTCAATTCCCACAATTGGTATAGGAGCTGGTAAGTATTGTGATGGACAGATTCTAGTTTTTTATGATTTAATTGGGTTCACTAATTTGTATTTACCAAAGTTTGTTAGAAAATATGCTGATATGCACTCAGTTGTTTATGATGCTTTAAAAAAATATATTGATGATATAAAGAAAGAGGATTTTCCAGGTGATAAAGAAAGTTATCATCTTAATAAAGATATTGATGAGTTTTTAAAATGAAGACAATAAAAAAAATTGATTCTCTTAGAAAAGAATTATATTTATATGTAAAAAAGAGGATTGGTTTAGTCCCTACAATGGGGTATCTTCATAATGGACATTTAAGCCTTATTGATCAATCAATCAAAGAAAATGATATAAGTGTTGTTTCTGTTTTTGTAAATCCATATCAATTTGGGCCAAATGAGGATTTTAATGTTTATCCAAGAGATATGGAAAGAGATTTGAAGTTACTTGAAGAGAGAGGAGTGGATATATTGTTTTCACCTGATTCAAAAGAGATGTATCCTGAAAATTTCTCGACTTTTGTTGAAGTAGAAAAATTAAGTAAGGCTTTATGTGGAAAATCAAGACCTACACATTTTAGGGGAGTTTGCACAGTTGTTTTGAAATTATTTAACATAGTAAACCCCAATAATGTTTATTTTGGTGCAAAAGATGCTCAACAAGCTGTTATTATAAAGAGGATGAAAGAAGATTTGAACCTGGATATAAATATAAGGGTAATGCCTATTGTAAGGGATGAAGATGGATTGGCACTTTCGTCTCGCAATAGATATCTTTCAAAGAGAGAAAGAGAAGCAGCATTATTGATGCCAGAAGCACTAAAAAAGGTAAATATACTTATAAATAATGGAGTTTTTGACGCCAATGAGATAAGAAAAAAAATTGTTGGGGAATTAAAAAAAAGCAAATATATTAAAATAGATTATGTTGAGGTTGTTAATCTAAAAACATTAAAAAGTGTTGAGATAATTGATAAGGAAAATGCTCTTGTTGCTGCAGCAATTAAAGTTGGGGAAACAAGACTTATTGATAATTTTATTTTAGGAGAAATTTAAATGTTTATACCTTTTCTAGTTTCAAAGATACATAGAGCAAAAGTAACTGGGAAAAATTTAAATTATAGTGGAAGTATATCAATAGATGAAGAGATAATGGAAAAAGCTAATTTAAGGGAGTTCCAGAAAGTAGAGGTATACAATATTTCTAATGGGAATCGTTTTGCAACGTATGTTATCCCAGCTGAAAGGGGATCAAAAGATTTTATTTTAAATGGTGCTTCTGCTCACCTGGTTTCTAAGGGAGATGTTATAATAGTTGCAGCTTATGCTCTAATTGATGAGAAGGAACTCAATTCTTTAAAATCAGTTGTTTTATTAATGAATGGAACTAATGAAATCGAAAAGGCTTTGTATGGAAAAATATAGGTTGCATGGAGATGTTTAGATGAAAAAAGTTTTAGGTATGGGAAATGCATTAGTTGATATTCTTGTTAGAATTAAAGATGACAGTTTTTTGTCCAGGCTTGGCCTTGATAAAAGTAGTATGACTCTTATTGATAGGGAGAGAATGAATTTGATAATAGGTAGAACTAAATTATTAAAGAGACAGCAATCTTCTGGCGGTTCAGCTGCTAATACTATAAATGGATTAGCCTATTTAGGAGTTTTAACTGGATATATTGGAAAAATTGGCAATGATGAATTTGGTTCTTTTTTTAATTATGATATGAATCTAAATGAAATAAAAACGAATCTTTTTAAAGGCATTGAAGATACAGGTAAATGCATTGTTTTGATATCTAATGATTCAGAGAGAACTTGTGCAACATATCTGGGTGCTGCAATTGAGTTAAATAAATCTGATTTAAGTAATAAACTGTTTGAAGGCTATGATTATTTTCATATTGAAGGTTATTTAGTGCAAAATAAAGAGCTTATAATAAGTGCTTTGAATTTTGCCAAATATAATGGCGTAGAAATTTCAATTGATCTTTCAAGTTTCAATATAGTTAGAAAAAATAAAACCTTTATAACCGATTTAATAAAGGATTATGTTGATATTGTGTTTGCAAATGAAGATGAGGCTAGAGTTTTCACAGGTAAAGACAATCCTGAAGATGCTATTGATGAAATTGCAAAAAACTGTAAAATTGCAATTGTAAAATGTGGTAAACAGGGCTCTTTGGTTAAGTTTAATAATGTTAAATATAAAATACCATCTATGAATGCTAATACAATTGATACTACTGGAGCTGGTGATCTGTATGCATCTGGTTTTTTTTATGGGCTAATAAATGGATACCCAATAGATATATGTGGTAGAATGGGTTCTGTTCTTGGAGCAAAGGTGGTTGAGATTCTTGGGGCAAAAATGGAAGGGAAAAAGTGGAATGAAATAAAAAGCCTTATTAAGAATATAGAGACCAATGAATTAGAAAAAAATAAAGGGGCCATGGTTTAATGGGAGAACATAGCCTTCGCAAGGCTGAAATGGCGGTTCGACTCCGCCTGGCTCCATATAGATAAGCTTGATTTTTATGTGGATTAAAGTTATAAGTAAAACTAAATGAAGGGGCAAAAATGTGTGGTGTGATTGGGATTTATGATTATGAAGAAGTTATTGAAAAAACTTATAAAGCAATCTTAACACTTCAACATAGAGGCCAGGATTCAGCAGGAATTTTAACCTATAATGGTAGATTTCATTTGAAAAAAGGAAATGGCTTAGTTAGAGATATCTTTGATCATAGAAATATAGCAAGGTTGAAGGGACATGTTAGTGTTGCTCATACTAGATATCCTACAGTTGGAGAAGGATCTGTAGAAGATGCCCAACCTTTCTGGATTAATTATTCTTATGGGATCGCTGGTGCTCATAATGGTAATTTAACCAATTTTCTCGAACTCAAACAGGAATTATTTGAAAAATCTCATAAAATCATTAATTCAAATTGTGATGTTGAAGCAATTTTAAGTATTTTTACTGAATATCTTGAAAAATTTAGATCAAAAGAACTTACTCCTGATATTATTTTCAATGCTGTAAGATATATATATAGAAAAGTAAAAGGAAGCTATTCTGTTGTTATTTATATTGCTGATAAGGGTATGTTAGCTTTCAGAGATCCATTTGGATTGAGACCTCTATTGTTTGGGATTAATAGAGATAAACTGATACCTTCCTTTGCATTTGCTTCTGAGAGTGTCGCACTTGATGTTTTAGGTTTTAAGGATATTAAAGACTTGAACCCAGGGTCTGCTATATTCATTGACAAAAACAGGAAAGTTCATGAAAAGAAAATATCAAACAAACCTCACAGACCTTGTATTTTTGAATATATATATTTTGCAAGACCTGATTCATATTTAAACAAAATTAATGTTTATAAATCCAGGGTTGAATTGGGCAAAAAATTAGCAAAAAAGATAAAAGAATTAAAACTTCCAATTGATGTGGTTGTGCCTGTCCCTGATTCTGCAAGAGCAGCAGCAATTGAAATAGCAAGAATTTTGAATATCAAATATAGAGAAGGACTTGTAAAAAACAGATATATAGGGAGAACCTTTATAATGCCAGATGATGATCTTAGAAAAGAATCCATAAATTATAAGTTAAATCCAATAGCAGATGTTTTTAAAAATAAGAATGTTTTAATTATTGATGATTCAATAGTAAGAGGAAATACTTCGAGGTCTATCATCCAGATGGTAAGAAATACTGGAGCAAAAAAAATATATTTTGCTTCTTATTCTGCACCTTTAAAAAATCCCTGTGTTTATGGGATTGATATGCAGACAAGAGGAGAATTTGTTGCTGCAAATTCAACTCCTGAACAGATAGCTAATAAAATTGGTGCGGATAAAGTGATTTATCAAGATGTAAAAGATATGCAAGAGGCTGTCAGAGAACAAAACAAAGAGATTAAATCCTTTTGTAAAGCATGTTTTACTGGCATATATCCAACTGGAGATGTTTCTAAACATATGCTGGAACAAATCGAAGAGGAAAGAGAATATATGTCAAAACATTTAAATTTAACCTTAAATAAGTAATGAATAGATATTTTCGAATTTCCGGGGATTTAAAAGAGATAGATTTTCCTATCATTTTGTATAACATACATCAAAAAGAGATTTCTGGAACTCTTATAATAAAGAATAAAAATTATGAAAAAAGAGTAATAATAAGAAACAAGAGGGTTATTTTTGCAAATTCAAATGATATTAAAGATTCTTTTGAAAAATATCTACTAAGAAACAATATAATCAATCAAAAGATTTTAAAGAAAACCAGTGAATATGTTAAAAGTAATGTAATAAATTTCAGAAGGGGTTTACTTGAACTTGGATATATTAATTATGATGAGATGTGGAAAAATAAGCAAGATCATTTAAAAGATATTATATTTCCTCTGTTTAATCTTCATGAAGGGGATTATGAGATATTGACAGATGATAATGATATTGACGAAAATATAGTACTTGATATTGATATTCCATCTATTATTACTGAGGGTATGAGAAATTCCGATATAATTGAAATATATAATAATTCCATTAGAGATATTGATGATGTTTATCCGTTTCATTCTGAAATAATATCTAATTTAGAGCTTAAAGATTATGAAATTCATATACTTGATCTGGTTAGAAAAGTTTCTAGTATTGATGAAATAATTAAAAAAAGTGAGCTTTTAGAAAAAGATACTTTAAGAATCTTATGTATGTTCTTAGTACTTGAAATAATTTCAGAAAAAAGAATAGATAGAAAAGAGGTAACCATTGAAGAGAATATTTCAGGTTTACATTCATTTAATTCATTTGAAGATGCTTTAAAACATTACAACATGAAATATGAGATGATCTATAAATTATTATCAAAAGAAATAGGACCAATTGCACTTTCGATTCTTTTTAAAGAAGTTAACAATATTGTAGATGCTTTACCTTTTTGTTTACAAAAAATTAAATTAAATATAAATGGTACGCTTAAAGAAGATGTGATTTTGAAATCAGTATGGTATTATGATTTTGGAAAGCAAGGCATGGAATTTTTAAAAGGGCTTGAAGAAATTCTATATGCAGAGATTTATGCAGTAAAAAAACATTTGGGTATAGACTATGAGCAACAAATATTAAGATGGATAAATTCAAAAGGAATGTGATTTTAAAAAAGAAACAGTTGTTTTTCTTGTTTATTCTATTAATAATCTTATATATTTGCTTTAAATTGTAGAACGTGAACGAGCCTTTTTTTACATACAATCTGGACAACCAATATAAAAAATATTATTATACATATAAGTTTTAAAGAATATGGAAATTGGAAAAAAAATTGTACAAATTATTGGCCCAACAGGTGTTGGAAAGAGTAAAATTGCCATAAAATTAGCTAAAGAGATAAAAGGAGAAATTATTTCTGCTGATTCAATTCAGGTCTATAAAAATTTTGATATAGGTACAGATAAGATTAGCAATAATAGCATGAAAGGTATTCCTCACTTTTTAATTGATATAATAACTGATTGTTCTCAATTTAATGCATCAAATTTTTTAAATATGTCTTATGAAATTTCAGAAGATATTATAAGAAGAGGAAATGTGCCCATTGTTTGTGGAGGGACTGCACTTTATTTAAAAACAATGATAAATGGTATTTTCCCGGAAAAAAAAGGGAAAAAGGTTTCAAGAGAACATTTGAATGAGATTGTTAATACAAAAGGTCTTAAATATTTATGGGGTGAATTGAGTAATGTTGATCCATGTTATGCAAAAAAAATAGGTGAAAACGATAGAATAAGAATTGTAAGAGCAATGGAAATATATTACAATAATGGAATTCCTCCATCAAAGATATTTAAACAAACACAAACCCCATATAAGAATTATAGTTTTATAAGAGTTGGATTAACAATACAAAGAAACGAGCTTTATAAAAATATTGAGCATAGAGTCGAAAGAATGGTTGAAAATGGATTTGTTAATGAGGTAAAATACTTAAAATCTAAATATCCTTTAAATTGTCCCCCTTTCAAATCCATTGGATATAAAGAGATATTAATGTTTTTGAATAATGAAATTGATTTTGAAACTGCTAAAAAACTAATAAAACAACATTCAAAGAATTTTGCAAAAAGGCAATTATCATGGTTTAGACAGGAAAAGGATATAAATTGGTTTATCCCAGAAAATTTTCCTGATATTGAGGAGTTTGTTAAGAAGAGCTTATGGAAAGATCAATAATAGTTGGACTATTTAAAACAGAAAAGCATAAGTATGAGATAGATTGTATTCTTGAGGAATTAAAGTTATTGATAGAAAGTGCAGGTGCAAAAGTTTGTGATTTATTCTATCAGAAAAGAGATTCACCTGATAAAAAGTACCTTATTGGTAAAGGAAAAGTAAGTGAAATAAAAAATCTAATAAATGTGAAAGATATTAATTTAATTGTATTCTATAATTATCTCAATAATATACAACAGAGGAACCTTGAGAATTATTTTAAAATTAAAGTCATTGATAGAGCAAGGTTAATACTCGATATTTTTGCAACTCGTGCAAAATCTATTGAAGGTAAACTTCAAGTTGAACTTGCTCAGCTACTCTATCTTCTTCCTAGATTAACTGGTAAGGGAATTGAACTATCCAGATTAGGAGGTGGAATAGGAACAAGAGGGCCTGGAGAGACAAAATTAGAAGTAGATAGAAGAAGAATAAAAAAAAGGATTTCAGTTCTTAAAAAGAGGTTAGTAAAGGTTAGAAAGAATAGAGATGTTCAAAGAAAGGGAAGAAAATCCTATCCTGTTCCTGTTATCTCTCTCGCTGGATATACATCAGCAGGTAAATCAACTCTTTTTAAACAATTAACATCAGAAGAGGTAACAATTTCAGAGAAATTGTTTTCTACATTAGATCCTCTGTTGAGGCGTGTATGTTTGGATGAAATTGAAATGGGATATTACTTCTTATTATCAGATACAGTTGGTTTTATAAGAAATATGCCCAAGGAACTCTTACAATCATTTAAGACTACTCTCGAGGAAATGGTACAATCAGATTTAATTTTGCATATAGTGGATATTTCAAATTCTGAATATTTAAATCAGAAAATGGAGGTAGAAAAGATCCTTGAACACCTAAACATACAAAATAGTAAAATAATCACAGTTTATAATAAAATAGATTCTATGGAAGATTATTCAAGTTTTTTAAACCAATCAAATGAAAATGAGATATTTATCTCTGCAAAAGAAAATGTAGGAATATTAAATTTGAAAAAAATAATTTTCAATAAATACTTTAAAGATTATGAAAGATATACAATAGCTATTCCTGAAGATGTTTTTAATATTAATTCAATAGGAAAATGGTTAATAATAGTTAATAAATCAAAAAAAGATGATTTAATATATATTGATGTTTTAAGTTCTAAGAAAAAGATGATAAAATTTAGACAGAGATATGGAGGTTATATTAAATGAGATTATTGATGGTTTTTACATTGGTTTTAGTTTTAACAGGATGTATGAGGGTGAGTCATGTTAGAACAGAAATTAATATTCCTGAATTAAGTAGTTCTGAATATCATGACTCTTATTATATAGATGGGTGGAAAAGTTTGAGAATGGGAAACCCTAAACAAGCAATTGAATATTTTGAGAAGAGCAATTTAGAAGATGATAAATTACATGTTGGTTTTGGATATGCATTTTTAGCTCAAAATAAATTAGGTCTTGCAAAGCGAAATTTTAAATTAGCTCTTGAATTAAACCCGGATTCTCTTAATGCTGAGTTAGGCCTTGCTTCTATGTATGAATTAATGAAAGATAATGAAAATGCATTTAAAAGATACTCAAGGCTGCTTATAAAATATCCTGATAATATATGGGTAAAAGTGAGGTATGAGCATATTAAATCTTATGAAACCGAATATTTTTTAAAAAAAGCCGAAACCTATAAAATTGAAAATAGAGATGAAAAATATATCCAGTCATTAGAAAAAGCTTTAAGATATTCTCCTGAAATAATTGATTTGAATGTAAAGATTGCTGATTTTTATTATAAAGCAGGAGAATATGAAAAGTCTTCTATATATTATGAAGAAATTCTTGGAAAATTTCCTGATAAAGAGGATATATTATTTAAACTTGCTGAAAATTATGAAAGGATGAATGAAATTGATTCTGCTATAATAGTTTATAAAAAATTAGGAGAGCTAAGACCAGTTGACATTAGTATTACAAATAAAATAAATGATTTAAAAGTAAAATTCTATGAAGTTAAATTACCCTTAAAATTTAAAAATATCTTTTTTAAGGATGATATAAGCAGAGAGGATCTTGCTGCGTTAATAGGTTATTATTTTGATAAATATTTAATAATTAACAAAACTCCACTTATAATAACTGATATAGATGGATCTTATGCAAAAGATTATATAATAAAATTGTGTACTCTGGATATTATGAAACTAAGGCCTGATCATAGATTTGGAAGATTTGAAAACATTAAAATTACAAGAGATGCTTTTGCGGTTGTGATTAATTCTTTAATCATGTATTTGGAAAATTCCAGTTGTACTTTGAAATTTACACCTATTGAAAAAATAGTTGAGCCAATAGATATATCCCCTATTCATAAGAATCATCAAATAATAAAGTTTCTTATAAATTCTCAAATAATGAGACTTGATGCTGAAAATAAATTTAATCCCACGCTTAATATATCTCCAGCTGAGGCTTTTACATCAATTAAAAAGATTTTAAATAGTATTGAACAGTAATAATTTTATATAAATCTACTATTATTTTTTCATATCCTCCATAGACATTTTATCTTTCTTGGTATAGCCCGGAGGAACTGAATATACTTCAGGACCAGCTGGCTTATTACTGATTTCAAGTGTAATCATTTTTACTGACATCTTTGCTCCCATCATATTCATTGTCATTTCTGTTGCAATTGTGTATCCCTTAACTTTTTTCATTTCATTAATAGAAGCTTCATTTAAATTCATTTGAATTTTAGCTACACTTTCCAACATTAAGGCGCCAATTTTTTCCCAGTCAAATGGAACATCAGTCGAAGCCCATGATATTAAATTCATTGGCATTCCCATCACAGTCATGGTCATATCATATCTGTTACACTTCCATTTTCCAATCATCTTTGTTTCTCCTGTTGATTTAACAGTCATTGCTAAATTTCCCATCATCTGTTTCATCATTTGAGCTATCTGTTCAGGCATATATTTTGATATATCAAGGGGAAGTGTCATAAATATATATGTCTTTGTGATATGATTTATCATTATCAATACTTTTTTATTTGTATCAATAATTATTGATTGGTCTTTACTATGCGATGCAAACTTATTGTCCCCAATCCACTGTTCACTAATTACATCCTTTGCTGGCTGCTCCTGGTTCATCATTTTAAATGCATCTGTATGAGTTTTTTGCTTAATGTAAACATCAGCAGTTAAAAATGAAAATGTAAATACTAACAAAATTAAAATTAAAACTAATTTCTTCATATTTCCTCCATTTTGGTCTACGATTTTTTTAATAGAATATAAAATATAGTTTATAGGGAAAAAAGTCAAGAAGAAAATTGCTTTTTAATTTAGAAAATATTTGATATACTATAAAATATGCGTCTGTAGCTCAGTGGATAGAGTGTCGGTCTCCGGAACCGAAGGTCAGGCGTTCGAATCGCCTCAGACGCATACTTTTCAATAATAAATTGATTTTATTAAAGAATTTTAGTATAATCAGGTATTAATTTCATACGTAGGAGGAGTTCAAAATGTCAAAAATATGTGATATATGCGGGAAAAAACCAATGACCGGTAATAATGTCAGCCACTCTCACAAAGCAACAAAAAGAAGATGGTTACCCAATTTACAAAAAATAAAAGTAAATGTAGATGGAAAAACAAAAAGAATGAGGGTCTGCACTTCCTGTATTAGATCTGGAAAAGTTAAGAAAGCCATATAAATCTTTTTTTAAATCTTATGTTAATTGAAAATTTCAAAAAAAAAAGGGTTGGAATAATTGGGGGTAATTCTCCAGATTCAATTTCTCTAAAAAATGCTGAAAAAATGGGGCGGCTAATTGCTCAAAATGATTATATACTCGTTAATGGTGGCATGAAAGGTGTCATGGAAGCATCAGCAAAGGGTGCTAAATCTAAAAATGGATTAGTTGTTGCGATATTACCTGGGAAATCGATTAATGATGCAAATAAATTTGTTGATATCCCAATACTTACTGGACTTGGATATTTGAGAAATTCCCTTGTAGTTCTAAATTCAGATATTCTCGTTGCAATTGATGGTAACTATGGAACATTATCAGAAATAGCATATGCTCAAATTTACAATAAGATAGTATTTGGATTAAATACATGGAACATCAAAGGGGTTATACATTTATCAACGCCTGAAGAGGTAATAAAAAATATAAATAGCTATTTTGAAAAATAATTATAAGATAATTGTTCTATTTGATGGCACAAATTATCAAGGGTGGCAGTATCAAACTCCTGAAATAAAAACAATACAAGGAGAAATAGTTAGAGCCCTTACAATAATCGCCAAGAAAAAAATAACAGTTTATGGAAGCAGCAGAACTGATTCTGGCGTTCATTCCACAGGTCTTACAGCAAACTTCTATTTAAACATAAAAATCGAACCTGAGTCACTATTAAAAGCTCTAAACTCTTTATTACCTCAGGACATCAGGATTATTGAGTGTGAATTAAAAGACAAATCTTTCAATTCAAGATCCTATGCTAAAAGTAAAACATATATATATAAAATTTATTTTGGCCAGGTCATATCTCCATTTAAGTGCAGGTATGTTCATCATATCCCGTACCCATTAAATTTAAACAATATGAGAAAAGCAGTTAAATACTTTATCGGAGAATATAACTTCAGTTCTTTTACCTCAGACGAACCAAAAAAAAAAAGAACAAGAGAGATAACAGAATTCAAGATGAAGAAGAGAAAACAGGAAATTACTTTTACCATTAAAGGAAAAAGCTTTTTGCGCTATATGGTCCGTAATATTATTGGAACAATAATCGACGTAGGTAGAGGTAAAATTCTTCCTGAACATATACCATCAATATTTGAGGCAAAAGATAGAAGAAGGATTGGCCAAGCAGCACCAGCAAAAGGTTTAACACTTCATAAAGTTGAATATTAAAATATGTGGACTGATTACTCTACAATTATTTTTAATTCTTTACAAAATAAAGCATTTAATCTATAATTCAAATATGAGAGTTTTTATTGGGATAAAACTCAACAATTCAGTTAAAGAAGAAATAAATAAAGTTTTAAGACCATTTAAAAAAATCTCAACTCCATTAAAATGGGTAAAACCAGAAAATACCCATTTAACATTAAAATTTATTGGAGAAATATCAGAGAAAAAATATCTTCAGATAAAAGAGTCTCTTACAGACAATGATTTTAATATAGAACCATTTAATCTAAAATTTTCTGAGTTGGGAAGATTTGGAAGAGGAAATAATATTAATATTTTCTGGGCTGGTATTGAGAACAACAATGAACTTAAAAATCTATTCATAGAAATTGAGGATAGACTTGAAAACATTAATATAAAAAAAGACACAAGAGAATTCAAACCTCATATCACCCTGGGGAGAAATAAAAAACAATTCAACTTTAAAACTTTTTTTAAGATTTCAGATGAATATAACAATCAATTTATAAGTGAAATAAAAGTAGATGGCTTTCAAATATTCAAGAGTGAATTGTCTTATTCAGGACCAATTCATACTATATTAAAGGAGATACAACTTGGGACAACATGAAATTTTATTTATAATTTTTTCTTATTTATTAGGCTCAGTTCCTTTTGGGCTTATTCTCTTTTATATTATAGAAAAAAAGGATATAAGAAAGCATGGAAGTGGGAACATAGGTACTGCTAATATCCTAAGAAATAAGGGGAAAACTGCAGCAATAGCTACATTAATATTTGACTTACTAAAAGGCATTTTACCAATAATTTATGGCTTAAAACATTTTAATTCAAATACAATTATTATTTTAGGTGGAGCAGCAGCAATAATAGGACATGTATTCTCTGTCTTTTTAAAATTCAAGGGTGGAAAGGGAGTTGCAACCTTTTGCGGAGTATTTTTGGCCTTTTGTTTTCCATCAATGATTGTGTTCATCGTTTTTTTCCTTACAACTCTTTTTATCACAAAATATATTTCAGCAGCTTCAATGATTGGAACTATTTCTCTATTCTTTTTCGTTTTATTTACGCATGTTGAAGAGATTTCAATAATTGTACTTATTCTAGTAATTCTAATTATAACTAAACACCATTCCAACCTGAATAGAATCTTTAATGGAACAGAAAACAAATTCAAGGTGAAAAATAATGGATAAAATTTTAGTTATAGGTGGCGGTTCATGGGGAACTGCTTTTGCAAATTATTTAGCTTCAAAAAAAAATGAAATTAGAATCTGGATAAGAGAGAATGAAATAATTGAATCAATAAAAAATGTTAGAGAAAACTCTTTGTTTTTACCTGGAATTAAATTATCCAACAATCTAATCCCTGTTTCAGATCTAATACAGGAGACAAAAAAAGCAGACATTATTATACTTGCTGTTCCTTCTAAATATATACGAAACACATTTGAAAAAATAAAGGGAATAGTTGAAAATAAAATAATCGTAAATCTTTCAAAAGGATTTGAATCAAGTTCATTAAAAACTATATCTCAGATAGCTGCGGAGGTTATCTGCCCAGATATAATCAATTACTGGATTACAATCTCAGGACCCTCTTTTGCAAGAGAACTTGCACACAAACACCCAACAGCAGTTGTTGCAGTTTCAAAAAATGAGACAATATTGAAGCAAATTCAAATAGATTTTTCATCAGATATATTAAGAATTTACAGAACTAATGATCTGATAGGAATTGAAGTCTCCAGCTCTATAAAAAACGTCATTGCTATAGCATCAGGTATTATAAAAGGATGTGGATTAGGTTATAACACAACTGCCACTTTAGTAACAAGAGCAAGTGTTGAAATATCAAAGTTTGGAATAAAATTAGGTGCAAAAAAAGAAACTTTCTGGGGGCTTGCAGGTATTGGAGATTTAATGCTTACATGCTTTGGCCCGCTTTCAAGAAATTTTCAACTTGGCACTCGTATAGCAAAGGGAGAATCACTTAAGCAAATCCAAAAAACAACTATTATGATAGCAGAGGGAGTTGAAACAACAAAAGCAATAAAAACCCTTTCTGAAAAATTCGATATTGAAATGCCCATTTGTTCTGCAATTAACGATATTTTATTTAACAATAAAAATCCAAAAAAAGCAATACAAGCATTGATGAAAAGGAGCTTAAAACAAGAGTGAATTATAAATTAGAATATTTTGTTAATGATGAATTGGAAACCTTTTATTTGAATAAAAAAACTATAACTTTAGGAAAATTATCTAAGAATGACCTTCAAATAAATGATACTACAATATCACGAAACCACTGCAAATTTATAAAAACAAAGAATATTTACAAAATAATTGATTTAAACAGCACTAATGGAACTTTTGTTAATGGGAAAATAATTGATGAAAAAATATTAAATGTTGGAGATAACATAGCAATTGGGAAAACTATCCTAAAATTCCTGGCAGCTCCTAAAAAAGAGGATTATTATGATTTAGATGATCAAAAAATATCAATGGTCATACCTTTATCAGAAGAACTAAAGGTTGAAAAAGAAAAAAAATTAGAATTTAATAAACTAAATTTACTAACCTCTTTAACTAAACTCGGGAAAAATCTGATTGCTTCTTCAAGTATAGAAGAGACTTTTGAAAAAGTAGGACAATTAATATTTGACCTTCTTAATCCAAAAAGATTGTTCATTTTTTCATATGATTCAAACCATAAACAATTACTTTTAAAATACTCCCAGACAATTGGAAAAAGTAAACCTGAAAAAGTAAATATCTCAAAAACAATCGCAATGAAAGCAATAAAAGAAAAAGTTGCAATATTATCTTCAAATACAAAGGATGATAACCGTTTTAATGGAGCAAAAAGTATTATTCTATACGGAATAACATCAGCACTTTCTATACCAATATGGACAAAAAATTCTATATATGGGCTGATATATGCTGATGCAACAGACTTTGAACAAATTTTTAATGAAAAAGATATCGAAATTTTATCAATTCTTGCTAATTTCACAGGTCTCTCAATAGAAAGTATAAATCATTTAAATAATTTAAATAAAGAAAAAAAATTACGCGAAAGACTCGCAAGATATCATTCACCTTCAGTTGTTTCAAGAATTATAGAGTGTCAAAATAAAAACACTCATGAATTAATGAGCTATAAAGAATCTGAAGCAACCGTTTTGTTTATGGATATTGTCAACTTTACTTCAAAAGCTGAGAACATGAGGCCAATTGAAGTAGGTCAGTTTTTAAATAATATTTTCACAGAAATGACTGATATTATTTTTAAATACAATGGCACTCTTGATAAATATATTGGAGATGCTATAATGGCTGTTTTCGGAGTACCATTTGAATATGACAATCATGCTGAGTCCTCAATTTTAGCTGCTCTTGATATGCAAAAAAAAATGGAAGAAATCAACTCAAATCTTCCCAGAAAAGGTAAAACAAGAATTAGAATTGGTATCAATTCAGGAAAACTAATTTCAGGAGATTTCGGTTCACCTAAAAGGTTTGACTATACTGTGTTGGGCAATACAGTTAACATTGCTTCTCGTCTTGAATCCACTGCAGCAAAACCTGATGAAATAATTATATCTGAAAACACATACAATTTAACAAAAAATTCATTTGAATTTGAATATTTGGGTAAGAAAAAAATGCAGGGTATATTAAATGACATAAAATCTTACAGAGTAATCAAAAAAAAGGGGGGGGAATGAAAAATCCTAAAATAAAAAGTTATTTAATAGTATTATTAGCACTTATTTCAATACTTACAGGTTGTAAAAAAAAAGATGTTGTAACATATCCCTGGCAATTAAAACCAGGTTCTGCTGAATTTTTCCTGGATCAAGGTCTATTCCATCTGAATTCCGGTCAAATAGATATGGCAGAGAAAAAACTTCTTCGAGCAATAGAAAAAAAACCCTCTCTGAAAGAGGCATTAAATGGTCTTGGAATTGTATATATGTATAAAAGAGAATTTGACAAAGCAATAAAATATTTCAAAAGAGTTTTAAACATTGATCCCACTTTCATAGATGTTTACAATTCTTTAGGTCTTATATATATAGAATTAGATAAATACGAGCCTGCTAAAGAAAACCTTTTAATTGCAGCTAACTCTGATGATTACAGTACCCCAGAGAATTCATTTGTCAACCTGGCAATGTTAGAGATCAAACACAATAAATTAAACTCAGCAATGAGATATGTAGAAAAGGGAATATATAAAAATAGAGGATTTGCCCCACTCTATAATCTACAAGGTGTGATATTTGAAAACCAAAAGAATTACAATGAAGCTATTTACTCTTATAAAAAAGCTCTGTCCCTTTTAACTGAAGATGATATTACAATCTTGATTAATATTGGAAGAGTTTATTCAAAAATGGGTGAAAAAGGTAAAGCTTTAGATACATTAGAAAAAGCACTCTCAAAAACCGTAAACACTAAAATAAAAGATGTAATCAGAAAAATGATAAAAGAATTAAATAAAGGATAAAACAATCCCTCACAAACAGATCAGCTACTTACCTCTACAACTTCATCTATTTCATTATAAACCATTTTCTTATTTTTAAGGTAGAAGTTTAATTATTTATTTGAATATTTATAATAAAACTGAACTGCTTGAGACAACCATATTAGTCTTTCTTTATAAGAAAGATTTTTAAATTCTGTATGTCCATCAAAATCTTTTTCAGTAATATTTTTAAGTTGAGAATCTAATCTTTTTATATTTTTCTTTAATTGGTTTTTAATTGATGAATATTCACTCATTAGATTTTCTTTCTCTTAAAATAGCTTGTAGTTCTTTAATATCTAATAAATCCTTATCTCTAGGAGGAACAATATCTTTTTTCATATCAATAAGCTTTTCTACAGAAAGAATATTAATCTTAATATTATCTATGTTGATCTTTACTGTATCATTTATTAACTTTTTATATGATTTATTCTCTTCTAAAAAAATATCTATTTGACGATATGGTTTGTCAGGGTCAATAAATGTAAAAACCAGTGCATTCTTTTCTTCTACCATCATTTTTCTTTTTAAAGGATCTAATATAAAATTAGCAGGAATGGCAACCCTTGGTACAAAATTCATTTTTTTTATAAAAAAAAGAAACCTTTCAAGATTTGTATGCTCAAGATCTAATGATATATCAATATCTATTGTCATTCTTTCCACTCCGTGTAAAACAGCTGCTACCCCACCACATATAATAAATTTTACATCTTGTTCTACTAGATTTTCAAGTATTTCTCGTAAATAATTGTTCACTTATATCTTAATCTCCTAAAATCTCATTATTATATACATTATAATTTTAAAGAAAACAAGTGATAAATAGAATAATCAGCCACCTATTCTTTTTCATAATTCTCTCAAAGCCATCTCTATTTGAAATGCTCCCCTGATGAATGAAGCATTTTTGGACAAAGCATATTCACTGGTTTTATATGCATAAGTCCAGCCATTGCCAAAAAAGTTTATGGCTGTGAAGTCAATTACAGATCCCTCGTTACCCGCTGGTTTAGATAAACCAAACTCCCCAATAATAACCAAAAAGATAATAGATAAAACGGCTATAATTTTTCGATTCCTCATTTTTTTCCTCCTAATACAAACCTCTAATTTTTTACTTACTCTATGTAACTACCCAGCTATTAATAATATATCAATATATATTTTATAATGTGAGAATTAATTGTCAAGAAAAGAGACAAATCTTACCTTTTTCCTCTTTGTTTTTAAAAAATCCTTGAATTTTAATCTATTTTCCTATATTTATATAAAATGGATAAAAAAGGATTTCTTAAGACTAAAATCATTGCAACAATAGGTCCTTCATCAAATGATGAAAAAATTTTGTTAAAAATGATAAAGAGCGGAATGTCTGTTGCAAGACTGAATTTTTCTCATGGAAAATATGAAGATCACATAGATGTTATTAAAAAAATTAGAAATATCTCTGAAAACGAAGATATACCTGTTGCAATTTTACAGGATTTGTGTGGCCCAAAAATTAGATTATCTGACATCCCTGAACCAAAAAGTGTAAAAAAAAATGACATTATAAAGATTTCTGTTTATAAAGAAGAAAAGGCTGATCTTTATACTGATTTTAAAGAACTTGTAAAAATTGTAAAAAAGGACAACACAATCCTTATTGATGATGGATATATTGAATTAGAAGTTATAGATGTTGATAAAAAAAGTGTAACTTGTAAGGTTATTGTTCCTGGAATTGTAAAATCAAAAAAGGGCATTAATCTCCCAGACATCTCTTTTTCAATTCCTGTTTTTACTGAAAAAGACAAAGCTGACCTTGTATTTGGATTGGAACATGGTGTTGATATGGTTGCAATGAGTTTTGTGGATTCTCCTTCAAATATTATCCCTATAAAAAAGATTATGAGCAAATTCTCAAAAGACATTCCAGTCATTGCTAAGATTGAAAGAAAAAAGGCTCTTAAAAATATAAATAAAATCATCGATAAATTCGATGGAATAATGATAGCCAGAGGCGACCTAGGAGTAGAGGTTCCTCCTGAAAAGGTTCCATTAATTCAAAAAGAACTTATAAACCTGGCAAATTCTAAAAATAAACTTGTTATTACTGCAACTCAGATGCTGGAATCAATGATTGCAAATCCTCGCCCAACAAGGGCTGAGGCTTCTGATGTCTCAAATGCCATTATTGATGGAACGGATTGTGTTATGTTATCCGCTGAAACTGCAATCGGGAGATATCCAGTAAAGGCAGTGAATATGATGAAGAGAATTGCTATTTTTACAGAAAAATCAGATCTTTATAAATCTTTACCTAAAAAAAATAGAGAAAAAATAGATCATACAGAAGCAATTGCTAAAAGTGCTTGTAAAATTGCGTCTGAGTTGGATGCTAAATTTATACTAGTTTTTTCTTATTCTGGGAAAACAGCTTTGATTCTATCTAAATATAGACCTCAATGTCCTATATTTGCCTTTACACCTCAAAAAGATGCTGTTTTGAACATGGCTTCATACTGGGGTGTATTCCCTATTTATATTGAATTTACTCCACACACTGATGAAATGATATTAAAGGGAGAAGAATTACTTAAGATTAAAAAATTTGCTAAAAAAGGTGATTTAATCGTAACATCAGCTGGTGT
This sequence comes from Candidatus Aminicenantota bacterium, assembly GCA_030610885.1. Lineage (GTDB taxonomy): Bacteria > Acidobacteriota > Aminicenantia > UBA2199 > UBA2199 > JAUWNT01. The sequence goes on from JAUWQW010000020.1 coordinate 29,151, forward strand.
AACACCCATGAAAGGTGCGACCAATATGATCCGTATTTCAAAAATTTCTTAACAATCTCCTAAAGACAAATGCTAAAATGAAAGACCCCCATTCTTATTCTTAAAATACTCCTTATGGGAATCGAATTGTTTTGTTTGACGAATATGTTCTAATTTAATACAAAATGTTGACATATTTTAGAACATATGTTATATTATTAATATAAGGAGGAATCATGATTGAGAGATTAGGAGGAAGAATCGAACAATTACGTAAAAAGCATGGGGTAAGTCAGGAGGAACTAAGTATTGCTATTGGAATTAACAGGGTATCCTTATCAAAAATTGAAAATAATAAAAGGAAAATTACGGTTACTGAATTGCAAAGCTTATCAAAAACATTCAATATTTCTGTAGATGAAATACTCAATCCTGAGTTAAAACCAAAAATTAGTATTAAACTAGAAACGAAAAAAAATTTAAGGAAACATTCAGATATTAGAATTAGTATACCGGAAAAGAATATGGGAAAATTTGAACAAGTCCTTCTGTATATACTGAATAAGGTAGGATCCAAACCTAATGTTGGTGAAACTATTATCTATAAATTGTTATATTTCATCGATTTTGATTTTTATGAAAAATATGAAGAACAGTTAATTGGTGCTACCTATCAAAAAAATACTCATGGACCAACGCCAAAAGAATTTATTACAATTGTGGAACGAATGATTGAAGAAAAAAAGATTATCCAAATAAAACATAAATATTTTAGGTATGAGCAGAAAAAATACTTGCCCTTAGAAAAATATGATTTGTCAATATTTACTGCAAATGAGATTGAGTTAATTGACGAGGTTTTATTGAAATATTCTGATAAATCCGCAAAGGAACTGAGTGAATATTCTCATAGTGATGTACCCTGGTTATCTACAAAAGCCGGAGAAGATATTAACTATGAATCGGTATTTTATCGTACTCCCGAATATTCGGTAAGAAAATATGAGTGATGATTTTACAGAAATAATAAGAATTCCGGAATTTGGAAAGGATTTATAAAAACTTTAAAAAATAAGGAGATGTGTTAATGGCTAGATCTAAGACAAAAAAAATTGGGCAGGATGCCAAATCAGGTAAATTTGTCCCAGTCAAAACAGCTAAAAAAAGGAAAGCTACAGCAGTAGTTGAAACTATTAAGGTGAGGAAGACAAAAAACAAATAGAATTCTGAAATACAATCTTCAAAACTAGTGGAGTATGCAGATTCTTTTCCAATAAAATAAGGAATAGTATATGAAAGTGAAGAAACTTTTAAATACTAGTGAGGTTATCACTTATACTCAAATTGAGAAAGATTTATTTGAATCAGGTTATAGAATATTTCCAAATCTACCTCTAAAAGATGTTATAGATAATAAAATAAAAGAATCTCTTAATCGACAAGGTAAAAAGCATTTTAAAAGCTCACATTTTGATTTTGTAATATATGACAAAGTATTTTCTCCAGTGTTTGCTATTGAGTTCGATGGACCAATTCACAATACATTTAAGCAGAAAGAATGAGACAAAAAGAAAAATTTATTGTGTAAGACATTTAGTTTTCCCCTATTACGAATAAATTGGAATTATCTGAAAAAATTAAACAAGAATTTAAATATGCTTAACCTTATTCTTTATATTTGGTTTACTCAAAAATATTTTTATTAAAGCTCAAAAAGATGGGATTATCCCAGAAGATGAAATTTATGACTATCAAAGTACTATATTATTTTCTTCTGATGGGAAAAAACTCCCATTGTGGGCTTCTTATAGTAAATTAATAGAAATTAGAAAAATAGCAAAAGAAAATAATTAATACATTATAGAGTCTTGATAATAAATATAAGATGGTTCGTTATACTGGTTGCGGATAATAGTAAAAAAAATTTAGAAATGAAAAATATATTTCTTGTCTGCATTAAGAATAGCACTTTTTGAAGAATTTTCCACAGTAGGGAGAGGTATTCCTAGGTGGCTGTTTTAGCTTTACCGGTCCTTGTTTTTTTACCTTTTTTGTTGTGTTTTTCCATAAGGTTATTATACAATGTTTACTACAGATAAGCGACATTATGTGAAATGAAATTATTAAGAAGATCATACAAAAATAATTGGTCATGCAAAGATTAAGTTAACATTTGGACCAAAATTAGGTTAGTTATTAAAAAAGGAAAAATAGACATTTGTCCATAAAATGAGGGAATGATCGCTGTAGTTATTTATCCAGGCTTTTTTCTTAGCCTTTGTTGGTTCCTGCGGCCGCCATACATAAAAAAAAGATAGAATAATAATGCATGTCTTTTTGCATTTTCCCTCCTTATTTTATTTATTATTTTAAATGGCCTCTCCCTAGGTCATTTAAAAGTTCATGAAAATTTGTAAAAATCTGTTCATGTATACCGTGTGGATAATATCTAGGTAAATCTTTCCGGGCAATCTTTAAATATTTTGATAACAAGTTAGTGCTCGCATATCTAAATATCTGTTTGAGTCCCGGGATGAGCCTCCATTTAGGCATAACTGCTGGATTCGGCCAGTCACTTCCATAAATCAAATATTCCGGTTTGAGGTTTTTAAAAACCTGGTCAAGAATTTTCCTCTTTCTATAGAGAGAATATACTGCTGAAATGTCTGCATAAAGTTTCCAGGGTTTGTTCTGTTCTTCCTTTTTTTTAAACAATTCGATCACCTCTTCATTAACATCAGTTGGAATCTTCCTATCCCTATAGGAACAACCGCAGTGCGCTAAAATCACAGCTACACCTTTATCAAGAGCATTCTCCACACCCAGTGTACTATTAAACTTTTGCCAGTAATCATCCTTTTCAGCTGTAGGTATGGATTCTTCTTCCCCGGTATGAATTAAAAGCGGCAATTTGAGTTCTGCTAATTTGTCATAAAATTTATTTAATTTTTCTTCGGACTGATTATCATACCTATCAAACTTTATCATTTGAGCAGATGGCAGCCATTTACACAATACCGCTTTTTCATGATATTTTTCAAGTTGTTCAATAGCATCATTCCGGTATGGGTGAACAGACAAGCCGAATAGTAAATTTGAATTCCCTGGTTGTTCACAGAGATTTTTGACAAATTCATTACTTACAAAAAGAGTAGTAAAAATTTTTTTATCACTATCAAAGGCAGGCCCCC
>JAUWQW010000052.1 GCA_030610885.1 Candidatus Aminicenantota bacterium
AATTTCTGCCCCTATGAAAACATGGTTTTATCAGATTCCGTTATTGTAATATATGCCAGAATTTTTTTGTCATTAAATATTTTAGCTATTATTGAAGCCTCACAGACTTCATAATCTTAAATAATTTCTAATGATTTAATCTTACCTTCAATAGGTGCTTTTATAATATAATCAGAAATCTTTGACTTTATCTCTTCAACTTTTAATTTTGCTTCATTTATCTTTTCCTCAGCCTGTTTCTCATCTTTTTCACTTCTTACTTTCCAATGTGTTCTTTTAAAGAGTATTGTATCCCATTTCTTTATCTCTTTTTCTGCATTCTCTATTTCATCCTTAAGAGCATTATTGATAACAGCAATAATCCAATCCTTAGAAATCAGATCATCCTCATAAACTCTAATATCCGTTATAGTTCCTGAAACAGTACTTGTAACAACTTCTATCTCTGCATTAAAAGTTGCTGAAAAGTTTTTATACTCTTTAAAATTTACATCTTTTATCTTTTTAACCTGAACTTTTACTCTTCCTGGGCACTTTACCTTTTTTACCTCTATAATTTTTTTATGAACAGGCTTTTCAACAGGTTTTTCAATTTTTTCCTCTTTTACTTTTTTCTCTATTACAACTTTTTTTTCTATTTTTACAGGTTTTAGTTTTTTCACTTCCTCTTTTTTAACTTCCTTTTTTAATTTACGTTTTACGAATTTTCCTGTTTTAAGATCCTTTACCATTATTTTTATCTTTACATTATCTTTTAGACACTCAAACTTTTCTTTAAGTGTTCCTTCTTTCGAAGATAGGATCTCTGATATGATCATTTCATCTCCAGCAGAAAGTCCCTCTAAAATTAATATTTTTCCTTTTTCTTCTGGACCAGTTTTCAAATATACTTTTTTTGCACGTTTTTCACTTACTATATATACAAACGCCCCTTCTTTATCAGTAAAAATATCTTTTGTGGGAAGTACAATAACATTTTTATGTTCCTTTTTTAATACATGAAGAGTTACATTTAATCCTTCCTGAATTATTTTATCCTGGTTATTTATCAAAAGAAATATCTTATCTTCATAAACTTTAGTTACTTCTGCATATAAAACATCTTCTACCCCTGTAATTTTAAAAGGGATTTTCTGCCCCTCTGAAAACATGGTTTTATCCGATTCCGTTATTGTAATATATGCCAGCATTTTTTTGTCATTCACTATTTTGGCTATTATTGAAGCCTCAGAGACTTCAGTATCTTTACTAATTTCTAATGATTTAACCTTACCTTCAATAGGTGCCTTTATAATATAATCAGGGATCCTTGATTTTAATTCTTCAACTTTTAATTTTGCTTCATTTATCTTTTCCTCAGCCTGTTTCTCAGCTCTTTCACTTCTTACTTTCCAATGTGTTCTTTTAAAGAGTATTGTATCCCATTTCTTTATCTCTTTTTCTGTATTCTCTATTTCATCCTTAAGAGCATTATTGATAACAGCAATAACCCAATCCTTAGAAATCAGATCATCTTTATAAACTCTAATATCCGTTATAGTTCCTGAAACAGTACTTGTAACAACTTCTGTTTCTGCATTAAAAGTCGCTGAAAAGTTTTTATATTCTTTAAAATTTACCTCTTTTATTTTCTCAACCTGAACTTTAACTCTTCCTGGACACTTTACTTTTTTTTGTTCCTTTTTTACCTCTTCTGAATCTCCAAATGTATTCAAAGAAAATATCGCCGATGCAACCAAAACAACCAATATACCTCCCAATTTCTTCATTAAAACCTCCTGATTTTTCAAAGATGATATACAATGAGCAGATATTATATAAAATAAAAGTTTTAATGTCAAACACAAAAATTACACCACTAAAAACTTGCACTTAATGCTTTATAATGCTATAATTTTTATCTTTAAAATGGGAATATATTATGCTTAAATCATTAAATAAACATTCAAAATACATCTATATACTCATTTTTTTATTCATATGTTTTTTAGTATATTTTCTCTTTTTTAAAGAAAATAATAAAAAAAATGAATTAAAAAGAATAGATCTTGACCAAAAAAACCATTACAACAAATTCTCATTTTCCTCTAAATCTTTTTCTTTAAAAAAAGATGATTCTTTTTTGTATTTCAAGAAAAACAATCATACTACTACTATAAAAGGAATTCTTCTCACAAAAAAGAATACAAAAAAAAGAATAAATTCAATAAAAATAACTCCCAATCTTAGAGGGAAATACTATATGAATTTTTATTCATTTTTCTCAAACCCAAAAGAAAATCTATTCAGTTTTTATTTAGAGCAAATAAGAAATAATAAAATTATAAGAAGAAGAAAATTTGATAACATAAATTCATTTAAAAAGCATCAACTCTCATGGTCATTAAAGAAAAAAGACATAATTAAGTTTAATATTAAAGGAATGGCTATAGGTTTTATAAGCAACCCTATTTTTTATCCTATTATGGAAAAGACGGCAAAACACTTTGTCTTTATAATAGTAGCTGACACTTTAGCAATAGATCATATAGGCATATATAATAACAAAAAAAAATGTACCCCAAACATAGATGAATTTGCAAAAGATTCTGTAACATTTAATCAAGCTTACACAACTTCTCCATGGACATTACCTGCGCATATGTCACTTTTTACAGGACTTTATCCTACTTCTCATCAAGTAAACTATGGAAATGAAAAACTCAATAAGGATATTAGGATTCTGTTTGAAGACCTACAAAGCAAATTTATAAATTATTGCATTAATGCTAATGGAAATATTTCAAGCCTGTATGGTTTTGCCAGAGGGTTCGACTTTTACAATGAATCTTACAAAGATCATTCTTCCAGATTAGCTTCAAAGGAATTGTTTAAGAAAGCAAAAGAACTTGTTTTAGAAGAACACTACAATCATGTATTGTTCTTACTACACACATACCAAATTCACACACCATATTTACCTGAAGCCAAACTTGCAAAACAGTATTATAACAATACTTCATATAAATTCAGTTTCAATATGATGGGATTCATAAAAAATGGAAAAGAGCTCTTTAAAAAAGTCACAAAAAAAAAGAGAGAAGAAATAATAAAGATTTATGAAGCGGGAATTTATACATTTGATTTTAGATTTGGAGAATTTTTGAAATTTTTGAGGCAAAACAAAATATACAATAAATCAACAATCATATTACTCTCGGACCATGGAGAAGAATTCAATGAGCATGGAGCATGGGAACATGGGCACTCTCTTTACAATGAATTAATCAAAATTCCATTAATAGTCAAATTTCCAGAAAATAAATATGCTGGGATGAAAAACAATAAAATTGTTTCATTTGTTGATATTTTACCGACTCTTATGGATTTGTATAATATAAAATACAGTAAGAACAATCCGATAGATGGAATTTCGCTTTTAAAAACAATAAAAAATATAGATAAAAATAAAAAAAGATTAATTTATTCATATTTAGCTCCTGATGCATTAAGAAAAGGTATACCTGAAAAAATTGCAATAATTACTGATAATATAAAATATATATACAACAAACCAATGAATAACAAACAGATAGAATTCTTTAAAACTTCTCCTCCAGAAATAAAAAATGAGATGTTTGACATATTTAAAGATCCATATGATAAAAATAATATATTATTTAAAAACAGAAAAATTGAACAGCGACTTTATAAATTGATAATTAAATTGAAAGTAAAAAAGGGTAAAAAAGGGCACTTAAAAGAATTGGAAAAACAGATGAAATCATTAGGTTATCTTTAAAAACAGTACAAAAACAGACAATATAATTACTTAAATGAAAGTTGACAAAATAATAATAAATTAATATATTAAATATATAATGAATAAATTAAAACATTTTATTGTAGCGATTTCAGTTATTATTTATATTAGTATGACCCCGAAACTCATTTCTAAGATATACAATCTGTCAAATTCCAGCTCTAATATAAGTGAATATGCTTTTGTAATGCCTTTTGGAAACAAAGTTATTGTAGTATGGGATGAAAAAACATCAGGTTTTTTTAACTTATATTACCGTGTGTACTCAGATGGTTCATGGAGTTCAAAAAAGGTTATATATAATACTTCAATGCATTCTCAATGGCCTCAATTGGCAAAAGATTCTAACAATAAAATTCATATGACATGGATGGAAGGAACAGCCCGGGCAAACCGTGAGATTTATTATGCAAATTATAGTAATGGTAAATGGTCAGGCAGGGGAAAGGTCTATGCCAGTGCATGGAATTCAACATGGCCAAGAATTGGAACTGATTCTAATAATACCATTCATGTAATATGGGGACACGATATTTCAAGTGCAAGAGGCAATAATGACACTTATCATGCCTGGAAAACAAGTAGATGGAGCTCTCCACTTAATGCTTCAAAAACCTCTGGAACAATCTCTATTCACGGAGCATTTTACGTAAGAGGCTTAAAACAATATGCCTTATGGATGGATGGCTATGAAATGAATTGGAAGCTTTTATACTCTCAGAGATCAGGGGGAAATTGGAGTTCACCTGTACAAGTATCTTCTGGACATTGGCCCAGTATAACAGCTGATTCAGTGGGAAATGTTCATGTGTTGCATTCACAAGTCTCAGGAGATGTTTATTATATAAAGCGAACCAATGGTGTTTGGGGGAAAAAAAAGTCTGTAAACACTGCTTATCATCAAAGAAATTTTGTTTCCATTGACATTGATAATGATGACACACTGCATGGAGCATGGCGACAAAGATACAAAGATCATAATAATGTTTTCTATGCAAGCGCAGATATCAATGGAAATTGGAATACACCACAACTAGTATCCAATGGCACAAATTGCAAAACACCTGTAATCAAACCAGATGATAAAGGTTATGTTCATATTGTATGGTACGATGTATATAATGAAGAAACTGAACGTGCGGATATTTTTTATACGTGTGTTGAAAGTGGGGAAGGAGGAATAAGCTCAGAATCTCCTATAGCAGTATTTAATTATTCACCAAAATTTGGAGCACCCCCATTAAAAGTAAATTTTGACGCAACCGGAAGTTATGATCCTGACGGAGATATAATCAGTTACATCTGGGACTTTGGTGATGGCCAAACAGGTGACCAGATGAAAGTAGAACATACTTATACAAAAACGGGATCATACAAAGTGACTCTTACAATTACAGACGACTCAGGACTCACTGCTTCTGAACATAACTATGTCTATGTATCAGAACCACCAGTTGCTAAATTTGATATGGACCGCAACAATGGAGTTGCACCATTGACTATTAACTTTAATGCTTCCAAATCATATGACCCTGATGGAACTATAAAAAAATATTATTGGGAATTTGGAGATGATTCAACTGGTTCAGGAAAAACAATATCTCATACATATACCGAACCAGGATATTATGCAGTATTTCTCACTGTTTATGATAATTACTCTATAAGCTCTACAACATCAAAATTAATAGAAGTTTATAGGGTTCATTCCCCCCTTAATATCAAAGTTGAATCTAAATTAAACAGGAATCTGTTTTTTAGGGAATACTTAAATACAATCACCTGGGATCCAAACCCATATAATGCAGAACATGGAATAGAGATAGTTAAATATAATATATATAGAAAAATTAAAGGTCAGACAATATTTGAATATCGTAATACTGTTGTATCAAACACTTTTGTTTTCTTAGACAGAGGCTTAAATGAATTAAATAAGGACAGCTTTGAATATACTATAACTGCTGTTGATTCAGAAGGGCATGAGAGCTATATTGAGAACAGTTCAAGCTCATATATAGAAAGATTACTTTTCAGAAAAATCATAGACTGATTATTCTTTATTGCTTTATTAGCTTAATGTTCATATATAATTATATATATCTTTTTGAAACTAAAAATACAGAACAATATGATTTTTCTAAATAAAATACTTGATTTTATTTTTTTCAAATGATATTTATAAACCAGGAGGCTTTACAATGAAAAAAATATTATTTATCTTCTTTGCATTTTTATTTGTTATAGGGGGTTATTCTCAACCCAAAAAGAAAATCATTTACGAAAGATATGCAAAACCAAAACAAATAAAATTGATTTTTCCACCAAATCAATGGCAATTCAGCAAATCTCCAATATTAATCAATTTAAAATGGGAGAAACCAATCAATGTAAATAATTTTACACTTTACATTGATAAGTTCAAAGATGGAAAATGGATTGCTGATATAATAAAACCAAATATAACAAATAACTATATCCAGATTAATTATCATGGTACCTTAAATTTTCGCTGGAAAGTAAAAGCAGTACAGCAAAATATAAATGTTTTATACGAATCAATATGGCATTATGCAAAATATATAGGCTCAGCTCAACCTTATGTAAATCAAATAAAACCTAAATTTTATCCTGTTTTAATAGAGCCTAAAAATAATACTGTTTTTAGAAATTACCCACGTAATATTACTTTTAAATGGCTACACAGCACCAATCCTACTTACCATTACTACCAGGTTCAAATTGAGGTTTTTCACCCAAGGCAAAATAAATGGCTTCCTGTAAAATACAGAAAAGGTGATTTATTAACAAAAAACACTTATTTACATTACAATTTTTCTGCAGACCGACGAGGAAGATGGCATGTTAGAGGTATAAAGCGAATAAGCCCAAAAAAACAGGTAACTACACCATGGAGTCAATGGAAATACTTTGAATTCCGAGCAAAACACTAAAAATAAAATTTTTGTATTTTTTTTACAAAATCTAAACTCAATATATTTTTAAACACTTTGAGTTGATTTAAACTTACATCTTATATATAATTAAAATATGGAAGGAAAAACAAATTTTAGATCTATAATTATAGTTCTTGCAACATTATTACTTTTAACAAGTTGTATTGGAACCAACAAACCCAAACAAGAAAAATATAATATTATCTTAATCTCCATAGACACATTAAGAGCGGATCATTTACATTGCTATAAATATAAATATATGACATCTCCCAACATTGATACTTTCGCTAAAAAGTCACTCTTTTTTGAATACGCATATTGCCCAATACCAAAAACTTCTGCCTCATTTGCATCTATGATGACCGGGCTTCACCCATTCATACACAAAACAAAACCCAACAGAGGATATCTAAAAAAAAAGTATAAAACTCTTGCTGAAATACTGAAATCAAATGGTTATTACAATTACGCAATAGTAGATAATGCAAACCTTTCAAAAAAATTTTTCTTCAACCAGGGCTTTCATGAATATATTGGAGTCTGGGATAAGATTGAGGAAAAGACACAATCTACACCATTTATTACACAAAAGATATTATCTTTTTTAAAAAACAGACCAAAACGCCCTTTCTTTATCTGGGCAAACTACATTGAACCTCACACACCTTATATGCCTCCAAAACCATTTATAGAAGAAAGACCTAAAGGTAGAAATATCCTTAAAGTTAGAAAAAAAATCATAGGTGCTATGAGAAAAATTATCAAAGAAAAATCTATTTACGATGAAGGATATTACATTTCACTCTATGATGGTGCCGTAAAATATGTAGATTCAGAGATTGGAAAAATCATTAATCTTTACTTTAAAATGAAATACAATAAAAACACGATTTTCATCATCACTTCTGATCATGGAGAAGACTTAGGAGAAAAGAATTTTTATTTTAATCATGGACCTTTGACTTTCAACGCTGCATCCAGAGTTCCTCTTATTCTACATATACCTAAGAAGAGTCATAGAATGATTAAAACTCCAGTAAGTATCATGGATATTTATCCAACTATTTTAAAGTTATTAAACATAAAAATCCCTTATCCAATACAGGGCAAAAACCTACTCCATGCTCATATGAATAGATCTTTATTTATATATGGACAGACTGGATCATATAGTGTTGTTATGAATAGTAACCATTATATACGTGTGTTTCCTAAATTATCTAAACAATTAAACCTAAAGAAACACCATGTATATAATATCTATATTGACCCTTACGAAACAAGGAACATATACATAAACAATCAGGATATTGCAAATGAACTAAGCAAAAAATACTCATTTTACTTCAAAACCCATGGTTATCTAAAAAAAAATAACAATAAGAAAGAAAAAAAAGAAAGGAAGCCTTTATCTAAAAGGGAGCTAAAAAGTCTTAAAACCTTAGGTTACCTATAAATAATTTTAACTTTCTTATCTTTTTTTTATGGTTTCAAAAAGGAATAGGTATAAAATCAATATAATCTAAAAAGATATCCCCTCTTGCTCTCAATACTTTTATAAATATCTCTAAATTACCTTTAATAGGAAGAGTTAACATTTTCCTATTCTCAAATTTATTACTTTTAAATTTTAAAAATCCCTTGTTAATAATCCTTCCTTCTTGCTTAAAAACAATAAGTCCCTTAAAATCCCCTTTTCCAGAAATTTTCAATATATAATCACCTTTAGTTAGAGAATCATTTTCAATATTAAGTACAATAGGATTTTTTAAATATTTTTTTTCAAATCTTAAAACCAGGTTTGACGAGGCTAACGGATCACACACAACAGTTCCATAATTCCTTTTTAATGATTCGAACTCAAATCTGTTTTCATGATTTACTATATTATTTAAGGAAAGAAAATAAACTTCAGAATTATACATTTTAAATATAGCTATTCTTTTTGCTTCAGATATCTCTTTTTCAAAATAATTTATGTATTCTCTTAGCTCATTGGCAAACCTCCCTTTAGTCAATAACAGATATTTAATATTGTGTTCCTTTAAAAAATTCTTTCTCCAATTAACCCCCATTTCACCGGACAACAAATGGGTTTTATGAGGTGTTCCAGTTGAAAGAATTGAACCCCAATTTCCAGCAATATTAGATTTTGGAATTGACTTTGATAAAGCATTTGAAATATTAACCATCTTATGCTCACGGTTTTTTGACCATACAGAAAAATAATATATATTCAATCCAAAAGAGGTAACTAAAAACAAAACAGTTAATGATCTTAAAACAATCCTTCTCTTTTGCTTAAATAAAATTAATAAAAAAACTGCACATAATAACAATAAAACAAAAATATAAAAATAAACTTTATTAGAAAATAGAGTAAATCTTAAAAATTTGATATATTTCAAAATTCCAAAAAAAATCAAACTTATAACAATTGAAATTAAAGATATAATACAAGGCACAATTTTCATTTTAAATCTATTTTTCCAGAAATAACTTAGAACCCAACCTGCTAACAATGAGGCGGGGAAAATCAATATTAAATAAAAACGAGTTGGCCTATATCCCCAGATTGAATGAAAAGCAGCACCAATTAGTAACCAAAAAACACTTGCTTCCACAAAAAGCGGTATACCTTTAGATTTAGTTAATCTTAGATAAACATACAATGAGATAGCAATAGTTGAAACTATAAGTATAATGGGATCACTTCTAAATTGAATCAGAAAAGGGGCTGATAATATATTATTAAATAATTGTTTTAAAGAAACTATGTTTCGAACCAATTTATTATGACCAATAAAAAAATCAAAAAAATGTTTATTTGGCAAAAAAAGGAATAAATACCAGCTTGTCATAAAAACAAAAATTGATGCCCAATAAGCAATAAAATGACGAAAAAATATCTTTTTTTCAATAAGCCATATAATTCCTAATACAAAAAACAATGATAATAAATAAATAATATGATTTTGTGAAAGATAAGAAAAAAGCATAAATAAGGCACTGAGAATAAAGAGAAATACCTTTTTTTTACTCGCTCCTTTAATAAAAAAATACAATGAGATTATGAAAAAAAAGATCATAGGAAAATAACGATTCCCAACTTTCGAAAAAATGATAATTGGATAACTAAATGAAATAAAAATGGAAGATATCAAACAGATTAATGGACCTAAATATTTATAAATCACAAAACAGAAAAAAAGTAAAGCAAAGGAACTAAAAAAAAGAGGAATCATTCTTTGAGAATAAAAATTTATTCCAAAAATTTTGTACACAATATAATTAATTGGGACATCAACCAGAGGTGTTCCTATATATGGTTTCCAATCATCAAAACTCCATTCATTAAAAAGGATTTTATTCCTGGCGCCATAAGAATGCTGACCAGCGTCACCTATTAAAGCACCACTTATAGATAAATTAGAGGGTGGATCAGCAACAAGGAAAAGGGCTCTTAAAATAATCCCTGAAATGATTATCAGGCAAATCAATAAAATCTGAAACTTTTTTCTTTTATCAGTCAATGAATATTCCATTTTCTAGCTCATTTAAAACTAAACCTTAATAAAATAATAAAAAATATGATTATATATCGTTTATTCTCTATGTTCAATAAGACGTTGAATTATTTCTCTTAATGATATATCACAAACTTTGATTTCATCCAAAGAAGATTTTACAGACAATTCCTGATTCTCTTTTAATGCAATAATATTAGAACTTTTAATTGAAAATGGAATTTTGAAAAATTCCAGGCTTTTCAGAAAAATCAGAGGTAAAATTGAATTAATAGGAATAAAAAAACATTTTGAATGCAATTGCAACCTAATCTCCTGAAAAAGTTCTTTCATTGTAATCATTTCTTTTTGAAAAATATTGTATATCATGGGTTTTGGATTTTTAATAATATTATAAAGAGTTTCACATAAAGCCCAAATTGAAATTATGGGAACTTTATAATTACCTCCATCTAAAAGTGGCAAAAACGGATAACTTTCAATCATTTTCTTCATCCTCAAAAATAAACCCCCATTTCCAAGAACCAAGCCCGGTCTGATAACGAATTGTTTTTCTTTAAGAAAAAAAGTCTCCAATTCATATTTAATAAGAGCATATTCTGACAAACTATTCTCTTTTGCTGAATAACTTGTAAGAAATAAATGTTTATCTACGCCCTCTTTTCTGGCTGCATAATACCATTTTTTTATTCCCTCAATATTTAACTTAATATTATCTTTATTTTTATGTGAATGTGCACAATAAATAATAACATCTATATTGGAAAAAATTTTAGAATCAAACTCATCATTCAAATATAGCTGAAAATAGGAACTAACAACAGATTTCAACTCTTCCTTAGGTTCTGAAGAACGTGAGCTTCCAAAAATTTCAATATCCCGCTCTTTTAAATACTTAGCAAAACAAGAACCAATAAAACTATTAATACCAATAATAAAAACTTTCATTATTTTTCTTAAATTTTATTTCTAATAAATCGAGCTACACGCATAGCATTAGCCATTAAAGTAAAAGTCAAATTCTTTGCAGGTAATACAGGGAATACAGATCCATCAATAAGATAAACATTATGAGTTCTATTAAGACAACAGTATTTATCCACAAAATAATGGCTACCATTTCTATTCATAGGAATGGTGCCCGCATAATGGATACTATTACCGGGAGACGGGTATTGCACCAAAAAAGGCATAGTAATAAAACCTGCCTTCCAAAAATTTTTAATAATATAACGTTCTAATTTACCAAGTGCTGGAACATCTGTGTAATTAATAAAAAGTGTTTCATCCTTTTCTAATTGAATATAGTTTTGTGCTTTTGGAGTATCCGGGTAAAATAATTGTAAAATAGTCATACCAGGAACAATGAATTTTGCAAGAGACAAATTACCTTTTATAGAAAGAGGAAGATTAAAAAAAATGTCTGACCTTAATGGTGAGATATAACTATAAATAGAACCCTGAACCCGATCAGAACATAGAGGCCCTTCATAGATCAGGATTAATTGACCTCCCTCATAACCAAGCTGATCTGTTTTTGAACCTATTGTTCGTATATTTACAAAGGGAATAAATGAAATAGGGTTATCAAGTATAGGTAATTTTGTCTTATAGTCTTTGAAAGATTGAAGAATAATTTTACCTGTATTAATAGTTCCTGCACCAAGTAAAAGCTTTTTACCTATAAAAGAGATCCCCTTTCTATTTTTTATTTCTATTGCATTTACCCGAACAAAACCATTTTTCTCTTCAAAGGTTTTAACAACAAACCCTTTTTTTAATGTAACATTTGGTTTTTGTTTTAATTTATTCATAGAAATAATTGGAGTATAAATCGAAGGGTTCTCACAAGTAAAAAAGCTTGTATTATTGTAATTATACGCAGGGCGATCATCTTTTTCTTCACTTAATATAGTTAGTTGAGTTCTACCAACATGTATGCCTTTTCTTGAAAATAAATTTTTTCTTTTCAAATAATATGAATAAAAATGATTACAGTTTACATTTAATTTTAATGGTTTCTGGATGCCTTTTATATTACCAAAAAATGGCTGAAGATCATCATTCTCACCGCTTATACCAATTACATCTGTAAGTTTATTATAAAAAGGTTCAAGATCAGCACTGGTTATTGGAAATTTTTTTAGATCATAATCTGTATATCTATATGCACCCGCACCCCAAGCATTTGATAAACCTCCATAAGCATAACTTAAAAATGGGGAAAAATTATTGCTATTAATCTTAACTAAATTGTCATTGTTTTCAATAACGAATGAAGTTAAAGGTGCTTTTAATTTTACACTTACAAGATCCTTACTTCTTATATTGGCTAAACTCTCGAAATTTTCCCCAATCAGATAGTCTCTTTGATTTTTGTCCGAACGTCTTAAATCAAATATATTTTTGCCTGGTTTTAAAGATTTTGAAACTTCAATTCCAACATCAATAATTAATAATTTTTTGTCCTGCAATTCCAGTGCAGCAGCAGTACTGGATGCACCTGTTCCAACAATAATTACATCAAACAATTTTTATACCTATTTAATAAAAACTTTCCCTTTACAAATTTATATATAGTTCTAACAAAATTATATGCAAGATTAATAAAAGCAAAAATCCTTCTATTCTTAATACTGATAAAAGTTTCAAAATTTTGAGGAATAGTCTCAGCCAGATATATAAGAATATGGATTTTTCTTGTCAACAAATTATTTGCAAATTTCAATCTGGAGGCCATTTCTATTGCCTCAACATCAACTTTCTTCAAAATAATTACTTTTAACTTCAACCTCTCTTCTTCAGATAATAAAAAATTATTAGCTCTTATATACTCCTTTATAATAATCCGGGGTGGGAATTCCCCGAATATTTTTTTATATAAATATATAACCTCTTTTTCTAATAACACATTACTCTCATCACAGCAACTTTCTAAATTCATTATTTAATCTTTTCTTACTCTTTTGAATTACTTCCTATCTCAAACTTTTCAATCCTGTTTTTTAACAATGCAACTTCCTGAATTAACTTTTTATTTTCCTCACTTAATTTTGAGATAATAATCGAAAAATGCATACCCAAAAGAAAAGTCACAAAAATTAAAAACGGAATAATTATAAACGGAGCAACCTTTATTCCAACAAAAGCAGCCAGAGGATCTATAAGCCCCCTAAATACTGAAAAGAAGAGTATAATAAAACCCAAAAAAAACCAGATTAAAGAATACCCTTCTCTTAATTTGTTCTTTTTTGTTAATCGTAATACAAATAAAATAAACAAAACACTTACTACGATTAACACAATTTGTATTCTATCCATTATTGCTCCTTAAAAATTCAACTATTATAGAAATAGTAACCTTAACCATATAATAAATCGATTTAAATGTGGATATTGACGATATACCAGCAGTTCTATTTTCCATTTCTACAGGAACTTCAATTATTCTAAACTTTCTTTTTTTTAAAATAATAATAGCTTCTGGTTCAGGAAAATCAATGGGGTATCGATCTTTAAGTAATTCAATAGCTTTTGCATTATATGCTCTGAATCCAGAAGTACTATCTGTAATGTTGCATCTAACTAATATGTTGATTAATAATTGGAAAAACCGTATTCCCAATCTTCTAAAAAACTTTGATTGGAAACCTTTTTTATCTATAAATCGCGAACCATTAACAACATCAGCATCACCTTTACTTAAAGGGCCTATGAGCTCTTTGATATATTTTGGATTATGCTGTCCATCCCCATCAATCTGAATAGCAATATCATAATTATTGTTGTATGCATATTGGAAACCAGTTTGAACAGCACCACCTATACCAAGGTTAAGGGGTAATGAAATAACATCTACATTTAGTGATTTTGCTACAGTTTCAGTATCATCTGTTGAACAATCATTTATAACTATAATATCAAAATCTAAAGAAGCTTCTCTTATACTTTTAATAACAGATTTTATATTACCCTCTTCATTAAAAGCAGGGATAATTATCAATACTCTCATTTTTTAACTTTTTCCAAGTACTTTTTTTGCCTTAAATATAAAATTAGAAGCACTTTCAAATCTGCCAGAGCCGGGCAAATATTTTTCAATTATATAACCTTTTCGTTCCAACAGGTTTTTAATTTCCTCAGGTTTATAATAAAATCTTATGGGAACAAAATACCAATCAAGTATTAGCTCTTCAAGCTTTTCCCCTTTTCTTGATTTTTTTCTAAATATCTCTCTGAACTTCACAACCGGGAATAAAAATAGTGCCAGCATTTTAGATATAGTAATCCAGCATGATTTGGGGCTTTTTAATAATGTTTTTCTTATTATTTCATGAATCCATGTCAATTTAGTCTTTTTATATAAAGCTAAGAGGAGTTGACCATTTTGCTTTAATACTCTATCTATTTCATCAATTGCTTTCATAGGGTTCTCTGTATGGTGAGCACTACCCCAAGCCCAAACAATATCAAAATATTCATCATCATAAGGCAGGTTAAGCATATCTCCTTCAACAAAATCTATATTCTTTAGCTTCAACCTTCTTTTTAAAGCCCTCCCTGTTTCAAGACTCCCTGGAGAAATATCCAACCCAATGACATTCTTTGCTCCCATGCTGGCGAAAATATTTGTAAAAATTCCAGTTCCACAACCACAGTCAAGTATCTCTTTATCTTTCACCTCCTCTTCAGTAAAAAACATTTCGAGGTGATTCTTACTTGCATCAAATTCCGGCAAATACTCGGTCCATACAACATCATAAAATTCTCTGACATGCTCTTTTTTCATTCTTCCTCCAGGAAAAACCAAGTATAATGAAATAACAGGATGTTGTCAATTTCATTTCACCTTAAGCTTGTGCTATAATTCACAACTCATGTTTAAAGAATTTCAATACTATAAACGCTTATTAAACATCTATAATAATTATAGAAAAAAGAATATCATAACCTCTGCACTACCATTCAGAATGTGGATAGAACTGCATTCAGACTGTAATTTAAAATGTGTAATGTGTCCCAATAAGGATCTTGATAAAACACAAAGAGGCGCTATGGATTGGGATGTATTCAAAAAAGTCGTTGATGAAGCAAAAGATTTTATATTTGATCTAACCCTTAATCACAGAGGAGAGTCTTTACTGCATCCGGATGCAGTAAAATTCATAAAATATGCTTCAGAAAAAATCAAATTCACAAAGCTGCACACAAATGGAGTTCTCCTTGATAAAGACACAATTTCAGGTATTATTGAATCTAATTTAAAGAGAATTTCATTCTCATTTGATGGTTTTGAAAAAAAAGACTATGAAAAAATTCGTGTTGGTGCTGACTTTGACGAGGTTGTAAATAATATAAAGAATCTATTAATTTTTAGAAATAAAAGCAAAAAAAAATATCCGATTGTTGCAATTGAAGTTATAGAATTAAGCAAATCTCAGGTTAAAAAAGAAAAAAAGGATAAATTTATTACAGAATTTAAAAAAATCGGACTGAATGAATTGATTGTAAAGAAACCCCATAACTGGGCCGGGTATATTCCAACCAAATATAAAAAAAAAAAATATGCTCCATGCACTTTTTTATGGAATGCTATACTGATTTTATGGAATGGTGATGTATCTCCATGTTCTCAAGATTTTTTTGCAAAATATATTATTGGGAATGTAAAAGAAAAAGATATTCAAGAAATATGGAATGATGAACCTATAAAAAAACTTAGAAAAGGCTTGATCAATAAGAAATATGAAGATTTTCCTGCATGTGAAAATTGTGACAGATTATGGCGTGATACTTTTTTAGGAATCCCAAGAGAGTATATAAAGCAGATAATTCTTCATAAAATGCCCTGATAATATTCAAATGGATTCAATATAAAAAAATAATATTGACATTAATTACAATGAATATTATTATATTCAATTAAAAAAGGAGGTATGGTTTGTATAAAAAAAGGTTTATAAGCTTATTTTTCATTTTAATAATTTTTTTCTCATTCATTCTAAAGTCTAAAAGCAATCAATCAGACGATTCATTTATAAAAAAGGGAACAATCAAAGTAAAAGATAATCAATATAAATATGAAACAAGTCTAAATTTTGTAAATATATATGATAAAGAAAATAATTTGATATTTTGTTCAAAAAATTACGAAAGAGATTCGTTCATACTAAATTTTGATTACATAAAAGAATTTAATTCATTTTTTGTATTTAAACAAAAAAATATCATAAATGATCAAAGGAAAAAAGAATATGAATTAACAATCGAATCAGATAATGTTAACATTCCTGTTATCAGCCATTCTCAAACCCCATTTTATACACCATTACTTATTGAAAATAACAATTTGCTCGTTTTATATATAACAGAATCATTTTCAATTAAAATATTTAATATAAGAAATAAAGAATTTGAAGGAGAAATAAAGTTTAAATCTCCTGTTATTGATTTAACAAAAGATTCAGAAAAAAAAATAATCGAGTTCTTAATGTTCTATAAAGGTAAATATAGGAAATATTCTATAAAAATCAGCGACATTTTCATAAAAAAGTATATAATTAACCCATTATTTTCAGAAGAAGAATTATCTAAAAAAGAAGACAAATACAAAGGATATGAAGAGCAAGAATTCATTAATATAAAGGATATTGTTCTTGATGAAAAAAAAATCGTAGGATTTGGTGATAGTATTACATATGGGTATGTAGATCGTACTCCACATCCTGAATTGGGATATATCCCAAGGCTACAACTTTTAATTAATGCTCAGCTTTTTGATGATGGGATTGTAATCTCTGAAGGAATACCGGGTGAAAAAACTTATGAAGCAATAGAAAGATTTGAGCAGGTTATTATAACAGATAAGGGAAAATACGTTTTGTTTCATGAAGGAACGAATGATACTATTCATCCAAGAGACATTCCTGTGTCCAGTACTATTTTTAATATTTCATACATGATGGATAAAGCTCTTGAATATGATATTCAACCAATACTTTCTACTATAATCCCAAGAGACCCTAATCATTATTTAACACAAAGAGAAAGGGGTATTGAAATTTCTGAGGGAATAAGATCAATAGCTTTAGAAAAAAACATTCCTCTCATTGATTTCTGGGACATATTTGATAATTATCCTAAACCTGATGGTGGTTATTACTCATTGATGTCAGATCATGTACATCCATCAGAAAAGGGTTACCAACTCATGGCTGAGGAATGGCTCGAATCTCTGGAAGATATTATAAAACCTAAAATGCCTGAAAACATCACAATTTCAAATACTTCTCCATTTAGAATAAATATACAGTGGTCAGAAAATTATGAAAAAAATTTCAGTCATTATATCATTGAATTTGGTTACTCTACAAACAATTTATATAGAACTGCAAGCACAAACACAAACAACTATTCATTTATAAACTTTTTCTTTAATTCTCCCCTTCATTCTACATTATATTTTAGGATTCAAGCTGTTGATTCTAATGAACATAAAAGCGATTTTACCTCAATTTATAAAGCAGAGTTCAAATAATTTTATAGAATAAAAATAATTAAAAAGAAAATCCAATCATCAATCTAATACTAGATAAATCCAATAATAACTTCTTGGGGTTTTTTATCCATGATTCATTTGGAAGAGATTTATACATATCCCAATAATTGATCCAACCCGTCTCATAAGGATTCATCTCAAAACTATAAAGTGTTCCATCCAAAATTGACTCAGAAAAGCTTTCTCCTGAAGAGTTTGAACCTGTACTAAATTTATCTCCATTCAATGATTTTATCTTTGAATAAAAACATTCTAATTTAATAAGAACCCTTATTTTTTTCCCAACTTTATACATATATTTTCCACCTACAACCACACTCATTCCGCTTCCCTTTACATCAAACTTATCCTCTCTTTCTTGAGAGTAATTATTCTCAGAATAATTAAAATTCTGCGTATGTGAAAAAGTTGCAAAATTCATACCAAGATTAGCATAAAAACCAAAAGAAGAAATTCTTGTTTCAAACCCTACAAATGGCATTAAATAACCTACTTTATTTTTCAAGTTATACTTATGAGTCTCTGCTACTCCACTTGGCGTTAGTTGATAACTTTTCTCTGAAAAAATGCTCTTTGAACTAAACTCAAAACCCATCTTTAAATATAAATTTTTCTCTAAATTGTAATTAATAGTAAAATTAAAAGGTAACATAGATTTGATTTCTTCAAATTCTCCAGAACTCGAGGGAGTAACATTATAAAATCGAGCATATTGATCTACAAGGCTACCAATTCCAGAGTCTCTATAATAGATCTCCTTCAATTCAGGTTTTGAAAATCCAAAAGAGACTTCAAAATCCAATCTATTATTTATTTTGGGAATAATTGTATCTGAGCCTTCATCTGAAAAAGTTTCTATCTCTTTTATTTTTCCTTTTCTCTCATTTTTTCCAACATTTTCTCCATCAAAATCTGATATTTCCCTTTTCATATACTTTCCATAAACCGGATCTTTGTCCATAATCTCTATTTTCATCCCATCTCTTATATTTTCGATTTTTTTCCTTAAATTACTATCTCTTGAAGAAAGGATTTCAAATACAATAAGTTCATTTTTAACAAATAGACCTGATTTAATTAAAACCTTATGTTCATGCGTATACACAAGTGAGAGATAAACTTTTTTAGCTTTATTTTTATCTACAATAAAAACATAACTTCCTTTTTTATCTTTTAAAATTTCATACTTTAAAAGAATAATAATGTTTTTATGTATTTTTGTTAAAACTCGTACAATTACTTTCATACCCGGAGATAATTTAAGGCTTTCATTACTAACTAGAATATTTGAACCCCTACTCGGTTTTTTCCATGAGAAATTTCCCTTTACTTCTTTGAATGATATAGAAATATCCTGGCTTTCAGAAATTATCTTATCATTCTTAGTCTGTAATACAATCTTCATAACAGAATTGTCTCCCTCTTTGTAAGGGCAGATCTCACCCTCATAATTAGCGTATTCCTTAAAAGTTTCCAACTCGATTTTTCTAACTTCTACTTTAATAGCCCTGTCAGGCTGTTCTCTATTTTGCTCTATATCTTGAGTAAAAAGATTTAGAGCCAATAACATAACAAAAAAAACAATTAAAACCTGTTTCATTTTTACCTCTTTTTTTACTTTTTATTTTTAAAATTTAAAATTTTATTTTTCAAAAATACTATAAAAAAAATAGAATTAACAACTATATCTTTAAATCCAGTTAAATATGTGATTGTTTGTTTGATTTTTGATATTAATATCTTTTTCTTACTTGTTGATGAAAATTTCATTATTAAATTAGCAATCTGCCACCAATTTAGTTTGTGTTTAAAAAGCGGAACATAACCCTGTGCTGCAGGAAGTGTATAAACACGTTTCATGTCAGATTTTTTTGACCATGAAAAATTCTCCGGAATTATACCCTCTTTTTTTGCAATTTCCTCTAAAGGAGTACCAGGATAAATATGCAAAATAGCAGTAGACATATCTGCCTGAGGATTAATATCCTTAATCTCTTTCATGATTTTAATTGTTTCCTGTGCTTCAGCCCATGTTTCAGTATAATGCGAAAATATAAAAAAGGGTC
This sequence comes from Candidatus Aminicenantota bacterium, assembly GCA_030610885.1. GTDB lineage: Bacteria > Acidobacteriota > Aminicenantia > UBA2199 > UBA2199 > JAUWNT01. Next base: position 19,914 of record JAUWQW010000052.1, read on the forward strand.
CAGGTATAAAATCAAACTCCTTTGACCATTCTACAAATTTATAAGCCTTATCAATTTCAAAATGTTTATTTACTATATCCTGCCTCACTCTCGAAGCTCCTGCTTCAATCCCAAAATACCCCATTTCAAGACCCGCTTTTCTCATTTTTTCAAGCAAAGGCTTGTCAATAATATCTATACGGAATTCATTTGAGAATTTTATATTGAGCCTTCTCTCAATTATCATATCCATAATTTTATTCAGCCGTTTGGAATCATAATTAAATGTATCATCATAAAACCATATAAACTCAGCTCCATATCTATCCATAAGAAGCTCAATCTCAGCTAAAACCTTTTCAGGTGAATATCCACGCATTCTACGTCCCCAATTTATAGGGGTAGCACAAAAATAACAGTTAAATGGGCATCCTCTTGAAGTTATAATATTCTGAGCTTTTCTTCTCATTCCATCTCTTGTATCAATGTAAAAATTATATTTATCCATAGGTATAAGGTGTCTTGCAGGAAAGGGAAGCTCATCGAGATTTTCAATCTTTTTTCTCTCACCAGTGAATATTATTTCACCATATTTATCTCTATAATATATTCCTTTAACTTTTGAAAGGGAATCTCCGGTTTTTATAGTCTCTGCAAAATCAATTACAGTATTTTCGCCCTCACCTATTGAAAGAACATCAACATCCTTTATATGGATCAGTGTGTCCATTTTTGCCATTGAAATGTGTGGCCCTCCAAGAATAGTGATTATATTCGGGTTTAACTGTTTAGCTATTTTAGCCAGTTTGAAGCTTTCAAAACGGTTCTCTGTTGTAGTTGTAACTCCAACAATATCAGGTTTGAAATCTTCTATTTTTTTTGCAATATCTTTCCAGTTATAGCCCAATATATCCGATGGTACGATTTCAATATCATAACCCTTTTCTTCTAAAACTGCTCCTAAGAATAAAACTCCCAAAGGAGGCATTGATCT
>JAUWQW010000113.1 GCA_030610885.1 Candidatus Aminicenantota bacterium
ATGTTAAGACTTATTATATGAAAAAAATATTTATTTTTTATTGTTATGAACACGTTTGTGTTGTAAACTCTTTGCCCCAAAATTGATTAGTAACCCGATTTCTAAATTGTATGCTTCAACATAATTCATTGCTTGAGCCAGATGAACATCTTCTAAATTTGTCAAGGCTTTTAATTCAACCATAATTTTGTCTCCCACAAAAAAATCTACCCTTCGTGTCCCGATATCATATCCTTTATATTTGAGTTTCATCTCATGTTCCCTGCTAAACTCAATTCCCTGCATTTTCATCTCTATTGCCAATGCTCTTTGGTAAATAACTTCCTGGAATCCATTGCCAAGGTGCTTATGAACTTCCATTGCACAGCCAATAATTTTGTATGTTAAATCTTCATGTTGCATATTCTTATTCTCATTGTTTTGAACCTTGATTTTCTTAATGAACTTGATTTCTTGATTTTTTAATCATGGTAATCATGCTAATTTTTTAGAATCATGGTTCAGACATTTTACCTCACTCATCACTACCTCCATTTGTATCGTTCAACATTTTAACCGAGTTGCATTGTACTAATATCTTCATTTGCTGTAACAAATAGTATATCAAAAAATAATGATAAAACTCAATAGGGGAATCGTTTTCCTCTATGAACCATTAATAGCAGAAAATAATATTATTTTCAAGAAATATTCTAAAAATAGGGACAGAGACCATTTTTGATATTTTTATATTGACATATTGGGTTAATTGATATAATTTTAGGCAAGGGAGATATAAAAATTGATTCTAAGTTTTAACCAACCTTCATTTATTCCATGGCCAGGCTTTTTTGCAAGATTAATGGTATCAGATAAGATGGTATTATTGGATAACACTTTATTTGCTCAAGGCTTTACATTTGTAAACAGAAACAGGATAAAATCCCCTGAAGGTGAATTAAGGATAACAGTTCCCATAAAAAAAAAGGGATTGGGAAGACAAAAGATTAAAGATCTCGTTATATACCAAAAACAATATTGGGCAAAAAAGTTTTTATTAACTTTAGAACACTGTTACAGAAAATCAATTTTTTTCAACAACATATATGATCCTGTTTTTGAAATATTAAACAAAAAAGAGAATAATTTTTTAAATATGGTCTTTCCCATTCTTAATCATTTAAAAACAAGTTTTAATATTAAAAATGAATTTATACTACAAACAAGCACCGGGATTGAGGCTTCAGGGACTGATCTTCTCTTAAAGATTGCAATACATTTGGGAGCAACAGAAGTTTTATTGCCTTATCCAGCACAAAATTTAATAGAATGGAATAAATTTAAAAAAAAAGAGATTAAAGTGAAATTTATTAAGTTCTTTTCTCCTGTTTATCCTCAATTCTGGGGAAAATTTGCAGGAAATCTCTCTGCTATTGATCTACTTTTTTGTTCAGGAAAAGAGAGTCAAAAACTATTGGAAAAAAGCTTTGAAATTGTTGGCTTTTGAGTTTTTTAAGCTAACTCAATATTGGGAATATCATACATCCTGAAACCAGCCTTGTGAAAAACCTAGAGAAACAGCATATTCTTTAACCTCATTGTATTCATCAATAGCTATCCTTCTATTAATATTTGAATAAGCTCTTACAGAAGCTGCTTTATATGCTGGAAAATACTGGCTGAGAAGACTTAAATAAGATTTCTTAAAACTGCTATCTGATATTGTTTTTAATACTTTTTTAGAATCCTCTATACTTCCGGGTAATATAAGATGTCTTATAAGCACGCCCTTTATTGCAACCTCGTATTTGTCAACTTCAAGTTCTTCCCTCTGTTCAAACATCTCTTTTATAGAATTAAAAGCATTCTCAAAATAGTTGTTCACCCCAGAATATTTTAAAGAGAGCTTATTACTAAAATACTTAAAATCAGGCATATATATATCCACAATGCCCCTTAATTTGCTTACAATCTCTTTTTTTTCATAACCACTTGTATTATAAACAATTGGGATTTTCAATCCCTTTTTAAATGAAATATATAGAGCTTTAACAAAGTGGTATAAATATGGTGTGGGGGATACAAGATTTATATTATGAGCTCCTTTTTTCTGTAAATATAAAAAAATGTTTGCCAACTCATCTATTGAATAAAATTCCCCATTACATAAATGGGAGATAGGGTAATTTTGACAGAACACACATTTTAAAGTACACCCTGAAAAAAAAAGAGTTCCAGAACCTTTTATACCTGAAATCGGAGGTTCTTCACCAAAATGCAGATTAAAAGATGCAATTTTAACATCTTTTGATGCTTTACAAACTCCTATTTTGCCTTTTGATCTTTCAGCTTCACACTCTCTCGGGCAAAGACTACAAGGACTAAAATTGTTTGCAAAAAACTCAATTCTTTTTTCCCATTCATTTTCAGAAAGTTTTTCATACAATGCCATAGATATTAAAAAAAAATTATAGTTTATTCTTTAATTAAATCCACTTTGTTAAACTCACAAAAGCCTTAACCTTTGCGTCTGTTTCCCTTAATCTTGAAGATAATATCTTTGCAAGTTTCATCAATATCTTAACACCAGCTTCTTTGTTATTCTCTAAAAAGCTTAAGAACTTTTCTCTTTGAACCTCAAAAATTATTACATTTGTATTGGCAATTGCTGTTGCTGATCTTGGCATATCATCCAGTAAAGCCATTTCTCCAAAAACATCACCATTTTTTAAAATAATCAAAGCTTCCTCGGTTTGTGGGCCAGATATTTGAGAAATTCTTACTTCACCTGAAGTTATCATCATCATTGAGGTTCCTATACTATCTTCTTTAAAAATTATTTCAGCTTGATTATAAACTCTTTCTTCAAATAAATTGCTCAGTATAACTAAAGAATTATAATCAATCTCAGAAAACAGCTCCATTTCTGATAAAATACTTAAAACAAACCCATTTTGAGATTTCATTTTCATATTATATCATTTTTTTTTCATATAAAAAATCTTAATAATTTAAATATAATATTATTGTTATTTTTTTTTCATTATTATAAAATAATCATATGAAAGGATTTTTTATAGTAATATTGGCTGCTCTTTTAATAACAGCTTTAATTTTCACGGGGCAATTCTCCAAAAAAGGGTCATCCCCAAAAGATTTGGTAAAACTAATTGACAAATCAAAGAAGGCTCTTTTTGAAGTAAATATAAGATCTATAAAAAATGCTCTGGATTCATATTATTTTGATAATAATAAATATCCATATACATTAGAAGAACTTATACCTCAATATTTAAAATCTTACATAGAATTAATTGATCCATGGGGAAATAAATTTAAGCTTGAAACTGATGAAGAGATGAATCAAATTATAATTTCTGCTGGAAGAGATGGAGTGTTGGGGAATTCTGATGATATTCAAAGGAGATTACAATGAATTTTATGAATTTTTTAGACAAAGAAAATATATTTATTTCTGATTATTATGAAGATACAGATAGTCTTTATGCTGATTTTGCTCATTTTTTAAAGGAAAAGGGAATTATAAAAGATAAAGAGAAAATTAAAAGATTATTCATAAAGAGAGAAAACATGCAATCTACTGCAATAGGCAAAGGGGCTGCTGCGCCGCACATTTTTTCTGATGAATTTTCAAAATTCATATTATCAATTGCCTTTATAAAAAATGGAATGGATTTTAAAGCCCAGGATGAAGGAAAAGTCTTTCTTGTTTTTTTAATTATGAGCGATGAAAAAGATATTGGAATGCATCTAAAGACACTTGCTCATATTGCACGTTTTGTTAAAACCACAGATATTGTAAACTGTGCAAAAAAGTCAAAAAATGCACAAGAAATATTAAATATAATTATAGAAAAAGAAAAATTGATTTAATGAAATTAGCCATATTAGTTCTTAATAAAGAAGAGTACCTTGAACCCATACTCGAAGGGTTTATTGAAATTGATGTAACTGGAGCAACAATTATTGATTCAATTGGTATGGGACATATTCTTTCTTCAGAAGTCCCGATTTTTGCAGGGTTATGATTGATTTTTCTACAAAACTGCAATTACTTCTATTTCAATATCAGCTGATAGAGGGAGTTCCTTTACAGCAACAACTGACCTTGCTGGGAATGGCTCCTTAAAATATTTTGCATACAACTCATTAACAATCGTAAAATCCTTTATATCTTTCAAAAAAACAGTTGTTTTTACAATATTTGATAAATTTGCTCCAGCTTGTTTAAGTACAGCCTTGATATTTTTAAATATCTGTTCTGATTGGCCTTTAACATCCTTGCAAGCCAACTTCTTTGTCATAGGATCAATTCCAATCTGGCCTGATAGAAAAACAAAATTATCCTTTCTTATTGCCTGAGAGTATGGTCCTATTGCATCAGGCGCATTTTTAGTTGTTATTAGTTGTTTAATCATTTTAACTCCTTTATTCTATAAATTCAATAACAGGCTTTTTTTTATCTCTAAACAATTTTATTAAGAATATTCCAACAATAAAACCTCCAACATGGGCAAGCCATGCAACACCTTCAGGGCTTGCAAACTGGAAAACAAACCAAACAATTAAAAAGACATACGCAGGTAAATCAATAAAAGTAACAAATATAAAGAGAAACACAAGTGTTTTAACTTTAGCTCTTGGATAGAGAATTAGATAAGCCCCCATAACTCCTGATATAGCACCGCTGGCTCCAATAACAGGAATTATTGAATTCCAATTGAATAAAACATGAACCAGGCTTGCTCCAATTCCAGCAATTAAATAAAATATAATAAACTTAAGTTTTCCAAGATAATCTTCTATATTATTCCCAAAAATCCATAAAAAAAGCATATTTCCTAAAAGATGCAGAATAGAACCATGCATAAATATAGAGGTGAACAATGTAAAAAGAGGAGGAATTTCTCTTTTTATATAAAAATCATTTTCAAAAATATTTTTTCTAAGATTAAAAGTGACATTTTTTAAATGAGTAATTTCTCTTGGAACCATTGAAGATTTTAAAATATGATAGTCAAGAGAAGATAAGCGTTTATAATCAGGAGGAGGGGAAGTAAGAAAGCTCTGATAGAAAAATACAATTACATTTATTATAATTATAAATATGGTTATGTAGGAAGTTTTTTTAGTAGGGTTGTAATCTTTAATAGGGAAAAGCATTTTAATTCATTTTTTTCATCCTGAATTTAAGATCTTGTCGTATCATTCAGAGATTTCTCAATTTTTGCCCATGTATCACGTAATTGTACAGTACAATTGAATACAAGATTTTTATTTGAAGAATCAACACAGAAATATCCATGTCTCATAAATTGGAATCGACTACCGGGTGATGCATTTGCAAGGCAAGGCTCTACCCTGCATGATTTTAAGATCTTCACTGATCCGGGATTTATATACTCTTTAAAATCACTATTTTTATCGCAATCTGCTGGATTTTCTTTAATAAAAAGACGGTCATAAAGGTTTACTTCTGCTTCTATAGAATGAGCAGTAGAAACCCAGTGCAATGTGCCTCTTACTTTGCGGCCATCTGCAGTTCCACCACCCTTTGACTTAGGATCATAAGTGCAATGAATCTCTTTTACCTCACCCGTTTTTTCATCTTTAATCACTTTTTCGCATTTAATATAGTATGCATGTTTAAGCCTTACTTCTCGACCTGGAGAGAGACGAAAATATTTTTTTGGAGGGTTTTCACGAAAATCTTCTTGTTCTATATACAAAATGCGTGAAAAAGGAATTTTTCTTGTACCCATACTAATATCTTCAGGGTTATTTATTGCTTCTATTTCTTCAACTTTACCCTCAGGGTAATTGTCAATAATTAAACGGAGGGGACGCAGTACAGCCATTACACGCATTGCTCTCTTATTAAGATCTTCACGATCAGAATATTCCAACAGAGCTACTTCAACCAGGCTATCTCTCTTTGCAACTCCTATTCTTTCTGATAAATCACGTATAGATTCAGGGGTATAGCCACGTGTTTTA
>JAUWQW010000059.1 GCA_030610885.1 Candidatus Aminicenantota bacterium
AAGGTAGCTATTGTTGCTGTTATGAGAAAAATGATCATTGATGCAAACAAAAACTTGAAATTTTATTATAAAAATGTTTAAAAAAACTATTGACTTTTAAGACAGTCGCTGCTACAAGCTCTATCCTTACCGTACCTGATCCCTCCCTGGCTGTCGACACAACCTCTTTGACTCCCTGAACTCCCCTTATAGCTTCCTCAACAGGGAGGAGGATACCCATTTCAACTTCACCCGGGGACGATCCGGGATACACAACCCTGACCTCAACAATATCCAGCTGAAAATCCGGGAATACCTCCTTCTGCATATTGCCTGCCATCCAAATACCTCCAGCTATCAAAATCACCATCAATAGATTAGCGGCAATGGAATTGCGGGCCATATATGCTATTGGGCCGGATTGAGGAATCTCCTTCTGAGTATTTGAACCTGAATCGGTCATTTACGGTCTCTCTGATGAAGATGCATCCTGCATCTTTTTCTTCTTATCCCCGTTTACAGGGGATACAATTTCCGGAGTATTTCCCGACTCGATACGAAGGCCTGCTCCATCAACAACTGTTGACAGGTTTGTGGTCACAACAAGTTCATCCTTATTCAGGCCATTGGTGATATATGCATATAATTCATCTTTCAAAATGATCTCAACTTCCCGGATTCTCAATTTACCATTTTCATGAACCCAGACCGTGTCCTTCTTCCGGACATATTCCCTGTTCAACCGGATCACTTCAGACACTTCTTTTCCCTGAATATTCGTCTCCAAAAAGGATCCGATCATGAGTTCCGGCAATCCCTCAGAACCTTTACTCCGTGCAAGGGGATCCTGTACAGAGACCAGTACTCTGGCCAGACGTGTCCCCTCCTCAAGGGTGCCTACCAGCTTGAAGATATATCCCATGCGAAATTCATCTTTTCTCCATGCTGACCTGTTGCGGATCCGTACATCCGATCCAGCTCTCACATTTTTTCCGGGGAGATCAAGCCAGCGAAGCTTTGCAAGGGGAACAGATGTTTCCACCCAGTATGTATCAATACCCACAAGATGAGCGAGGGTTTCGCCCGGGGACACCAGGGATCCGGAATTTACACTACGATTAACAATATGTGCATCAAACGGCGCCTTGATCACTGTTCTTTCCAATTCCAGTTCCGCCTGATTTACAGCAGCCCTGGCAGCTTCAACACTGGCCCTTGAGGCATTGATTTGAGGTTGCCTCAATACCAGAGCCTCATTTTCTTTTGATAAAGTTTCAGCCAGAAGTTGATAATCTTTGAGTGCAACATTCTGCCGCCCCATCTCTATATTCAGGTCCGCGATCGCCTGACGCAGCTCACTTTCCATCTGTCGCAACCTATTCTTGTAATCCGAAGGATCAATTTTCAATAGTATTTCACCCTTTTTTACAAAGCCCCCGGGAGTGAACTCACCGGAGATACTGATTATCAGGCCTCCAACCTGCGGCCTTAAAATTATATCCTGTGAAGGTTTTACTATCCCCGTCGAAGAAATAACGGGCCTGAAAGTACCGTATTCAGCCCTGATAACATCAACAAGCATCGCAGTTTCCTTTACCGCACCGCCCCTTACAGCTTTAGGCTCTGTCATGAAGATCAGTGCGATTACAGCCCCTGAAGCCATCAGTATAATCAAACTGATAAGAAGGGTCTTCTTCGCACCCATTGTATTTACATCTGATCCATCTGAATGTTTTTTATCTGCCATTTTCTGACTCCATCATTGTTATAAATCCTCCCGCGAGAGCTCTATATAATGAGATCCGATATTCCAATAGAACCATATTTGCAGAAAGGATTTCACGCTGTTGCTGCTGTTCATGGGAAGCAGACTCTAAAACATCAAGGTAATCTGAGATCCCGTTAAAATACTCAATACGAAGCTGATCATAAGTTTTTTTGGCCATTACAACCTGCATTTCAAGGCTGTGAATCCTTTCAGTTTGCTTCTTCTCCTGGATCATGGCATCTTCAACCTCCTGAAAGGCATCTAAAATTATCTGACCGTATTCATAGAGACGCTGCTTTTTTACTGCCCGGGTCCTCCTAACTTCAGCGCTGAGCCGTCCCCCCTGAAAGATCGGAGCCAGAAGGTTTCCGACAAGTGAACGAGCCCAGTCTTTAATCAGATTGTTAGAACTTTCAGTTGTAGATGATATAGTAGCACTTAAAGACAATCGTGGATATCTGCTACTTATAGCTGAAGCAATTTGTCTGTCAGCAGACTTAACCCGGAAAAAAGCGCTTTGTACATCAGGACGGCGTTGGATTAATTCCGCCGGCACACCTGTTTCCGGCAGAGGAGGGAGCCCTGGCAGATTTCCGTTAACTCTTACCTCATTCTCACCCGGTTGGAGTCCCTGCAATACAGACAATTGATGTTCAAGGACCATGGCCCTGGATTCCCAGATGATCTTCTGTTCACGGGTGGATTCGACCAATCCTTTTTGCCGAAGAATATCCACACTTCTTATCTGGCCGATTCCGACCCTGTTTTTTATTAGCCTCAACATTTTTTCATTAATATCAATCTGTTCTTCGATCAATCTAATTTGGTTGCGTGCCTCTACCAGTTTGAACCATGATCTGGTGATTTCTGCAGTCAGAGAGATCGCAATAGCACGATAATCAAAAAAACTTGCCCGAGCCTGATAACGTTCAGCCTCAACACCGGAGCGGATCCGGCCCCAGAGATCCAGTTCATATTCCGAAGATAAACTCAGTTGCAGATCTTCATACTTCTCTGATTCAGATTCCGTACGTCCCATTTCCCCTCTCAGAGAACCCTCCAGATCTGGCATCAGTGACCCCGACTCACTCTTCACAACCGCCTGTGCTGCATTAAGCCTCTGCCAGGCTGTTTTCAGATCAAGGTTGGACTCAAGTGCATTATCAATTAACTTATTCAGTTTCAGGTCATTAAAAACAGTCCACCATTTATCCGGAGTTTCAACTGTACCTGAATCGGAAAAAACTGATCTGAAATCAATGGGAACAATTATAGCCGCCCTCCTTCTGATACAACCGGAAATAAAGATAAGGAAAAAGCATTGCAGTAATATAAAACTGAAAATTGGGAATCGATTTGAAATTTTCCTGCTTTTTACCTGGTATAAAAAACTAAAAAATGAGCCGTATTTGTTAATCACCTTTTTATTTGAATCAGTTTCAATCATTCAGAAAGTATACTGAAAATCGTATCTGATTGTCAATGTAAAATTCATTCATGATGTTTTTGTTAAATTCATATTGAATTTTTAAAAATTCACCATGGTTAAACGTAAGCGAATTTAATCTCTCCAGAAAGTATAATATTTAATAGCAATTATTTTTTCAAGTCAGCTTTGTGAACATTCATCGGAAGCAGGTTGAAAATATCTTCTGAAGTTTTGGCATAGAGGTATTTTTCAAATAAATATCGAAGATATCTGGATGGTTCTAATCCATTAGCTTTGGCTGTCTCGATCAGACTGTAAAACGAAGCTCGGCCACTGAGACAGAGTATAACTGAATGCTTTTCCAAGAAGACTTTTCGGTGGAATAACCAGAGCATGTTCTTTTAGCCATATTTCAAATTCATCTATTATTGGTTTTGATTCTTTCTTCCGTAGTTGATAGGTCTGTTCTTCATCAAGTCCCTTGTTCTTTGCCTCCCGTTCAATTAAGTACAGGCCCCTGATCACAGACATAGCATGATTGGCCTTGCCTTTCCTCATATTTTTTGAACCTGCAGCATGAATCACATCATTAAACTTTCTTCTCACATGAGCCCAGCAGCCACAGTGGGCAATTCCCGGTTTGCTATCCAGAAAATTATATCCGGCATAACCGTCCGTCTGAACATAACCCTGATAGTCATTCAAAAACTCTTCAGCTATTTTTCCGCTCCGGCTCGGTGCGTAATGGTAGTACAATCCGGGCATTTCAGGCCCACCACCCAGAAAAACCCAGGAATAAGATTTGGACTGGGGTTTTCTTCCCGGTTCATTCAAGACCTGAACTGTGGTTTCATCGATGTTGATCAAAGGGCCTGATAATACATATAACCTCAGCATCTCCAATAATGGCTTTAATCGATCAGAAATTTTTAAGGCCCAATTGCACATGTTGGAACGGTTTATTTCAACTCCATATCTCTTAAACTGCTGCTCCTGTCGATAAAAAGGCAAAGCATCACAAAATTTACTGATAAATATATGACTTAAAAGACTCGGAGTTGTAATACTTTTCGGGATCATGGAGGGAGGCATTGGAGCAATACTCACTGTTTGCCCTTCGTCCTCTACTCCTTCACAAGCTCTGCAGGCATATTTAGGCCTTATGTGTTTTTCAACCCATAATTTTGCCGGCTCTATCTGTAACTTCTCAGATGTTTCTGTTTTTGAACCAACTCATGGGTCAGCTCCAAAATATGCAGAATATGAAACATCAATTGTAAGCCCAATCGCAATGATACTTTCAGCCTGCATGATGCTGGATCATATTGGAGAAACAGAAAAAGCTTCAAAAATCCGCAATGCTATTTCTAAAACCGTTGAACAGGGTAAAGTAAGAACATACGATATGTTAAAACTCTCAGGCTCTCAGGATGTTCTAAACCAGGGTGCTGCTTCAACTACTCAAATGACAGACGAAATAATAAAACATTTGAAATAGATTATAAAAATAAAGATTTCCTTTTTTTTATATTTTTTGTCAACTCTTTTTATAATTCTTTACTTATTTTATTTAATTTTATTATACCAAAGTCTTTTTCCTTTAATAAAATCATCAAGTCCAGCTCTCTTAATTTTTCTTAAATTCTTTATGTGTGCATCACCATGGTTTTCCTTCAAGAAATCCAGCTTATTACATGTCTCAAATTCATCGCATTCCCAGCATCCTTCAATTCCTTTTTTCTGGCAGCATTTTCTTATCTTACAAAATGGAGGACCACCTTCACCTTTACACGCCCTCTTACAACGGAATTTTACCATTGCACCTAAAACATCATAACACTGCTTGTAATTCTTAAATACCTCAAAAAAAGAAAGACTGGATAAAGACTCTGCTGTTTTATCAAACTTCACATCTCTTAGTTCTTTTCTAAGGTCTCTTGCTAAATCAGCAATCTTTCCTTTATAAGCGAAACAGTCTCCACAATAAAGACCACAATATGCAATAAGGTCATTGTTCTCCCCTATCATTTTTTAATCCTCCTTTTAATCTCCGTAATGTCAAAAGTTTTTAAGGTAAAACTTTCAAAACAATATTTATTTTTACTCTTTATTCTCCTTTTCCTGAGGAATTGAATCTTTACCGGGTTTTGGTTTAAATAGAAGAGTATCAGCCACTTCCTTTAGTTTAAGTGCCGCTTGTTCAGAAAACATACCTACTAAAGCAGCCATGGCAGCAAAGCCAAAAATACTTGTTTTTTCAATTGTTGTTCCCGGAGAAAAGAATCCGCCGCGAATGACAAAATAAAAAATAAGCGAAAGGATTGAACCAACAAAGGGTAACAAAATATATTTAACAATCCAGCTTCTTTTCATCTCTCTGTTTCCGATATACCAGTAAAGAGAACGTAATGCATGAACCAAACCACCGAGAGCACCAGCGATAATAACAATAAATATAAGGCGCATTTCTCCGGGTAATGAAAATGTCCAAGAAAGAAAATTTACAGATGAACTTATTGTCTGTTTCCCTTCAGGGATAGATGGCCAGAATTTCAAAAGGGAATAAAAGCATACTATCCCCAGGAGCACCAGAAAAGTGGTAACAGCAATAACACCAATAATCCCGGCAGGTTTTGCTTCTTTTCCATTGATCTTTTTTTCATCACTCATAATTTCTCTCCTTACAAATAATTTAAATCTTTTTCTTATGATATTTAACTATTCTTTATCAGGCCAAATATCCCATTTCCAGAGAATATTCGCATGTGGATCCTCTAATGGTTTTCGTCCAAAAACAGTACCCATATAGAGGTGATTCCCATCACTGCGTAGATGTATAATCCCTGAAATGGAACGCTCATAGAGCTGGCCCTTACCCTTTACAGAATTTTTCATTTCTCTCTTTGATAAAGGCCGATAACATGCAGCCAATTCAGTCGAAAATACAGCAGGTTTTATATTTGCTGAATAACGGGTTATTGTACCCATAAGTACGGCACGTGGGTGTCCATGAACATCATAGCGATTGTCACCTGAGGAAATAACTGCTGCATCAGGTTTTACTGATTGTAAGAACGAAAGAGAGAAATGTTGACTTCCATGATGTGCAGCCTTGTACACTTTCGCTCTAAGAACATCTTCTGGTAGTTCGCCTTTTTGTTTGTAATATAGGAGTATTTCATCCATTGATTGGGTGTTCAAATCTCCAGTTAGAAGTATACGCTGGGGATTTGTTTGGCCTCCATATTCCAACATTAGAACAATGGAATTTCCATTAACTGTTTTACCAACATCTCCATAATAAGGATAATATAGATTCTCTTCATGTTTTCGAGCAACAGGCCAGAGCACCTTAATCCTCAAGGATTTTCCGGGATCATCATATGGAGGAAGGTATTTATTCGAAGCATCCAGGCGTTTGCAAATAAAGCCTTTATCCGGAATGTCAATACGCCCCTTCCAGCGTTCCTGTTCTTTCATTATCTCAAAAATCCTTGTCATTCTCTCCTCGGCTTTGTTTACGGCATTTACAATATTCTTCATCAAGGGAGCAAGTTCAGGCGAATCATCAACTTTAGGATAATCTACGAGTCCAAAAATCCGGTTGTTTGATTTCGGACCCGGATCCTGAGCTTTATCTACACGCCGGAACAAGCCATTGTGGTAAAATCGTTTGACCAAAATCTTTGGATCCTCAAGAATCTTTATCAATCCCTTGGTATGATCTTTGTCGGAGTGCGTGGCCACAATTGCATCAATATCAATGTAATTTTCTTTTTCTTTCAGATTATACTTGGTGCTGATAAAATTGTGAGCACTATCATTATCACCGCCATCAATTAATATGCGGCGATCATCTGGAGTCTGAATAAGGATAGAATCCCCCTGTTGAACATCTATAAAATAAATCTCCAAGTATCGATTCCAGCTTAATTGGTCTGCTTGAACATATCCTTTTCCTCCACGATAACGAACATGAATTCTTTCACCTTCAGGAATATTATCATCCAGAATTTTCATCCATTCTCCCATAAATAACTTTGCGACTTTGACCTTATTGTCAGAGATTCGTTCTTTATACACATTCATTAATGGTTCTTTGGCATACACATAACGGGGAAATTTTTCATCACGATTATTATTAAAATCAATTCCTGGCATAGTTAGCCTCCTTCACTCCTATTTTTTCTTATAACATAATAAAATGCTAAAATCAAAGACCTGATCCCATTAATGTTTAAAAAAGTTGCAGCAATTTTTTTTAACATTGTGTAATAATTTGACAATCGAGCAAATCTAGGTTATAATATTTTATTATAGTAAGTTAGTAATGGTGTGAAATCAAATAATTTCCAAATAAATTAACTTTTTTTGAGTATTATATTTCTACCTCAATTTACTTTAAAATTTTAAAAAGGAGGTAACCCAATATGGCCAAAGGAAATGTAAAATGGTTCGATGCCCAAAAGGGCTTCGGTTTCATCGAAACTGAAGGACCCAAAGATATCTTTGTTCACCATAGTGAAATTCAGGACAACGGCTTCAAGTCTTTAGACGAAGGACAACAGGTTGAGTTTGAAATTCGCCAGAGTGATAAAGGTAGTTATGCAGCAAATGTAACCAAATTATAAAATTGAATTTATAGGAAGGGTCGACGTTTCTTTATATTTTACAATAGAGAAATGAGGCCCTTTTTCTTTGACTTGAGTATTTCATCTATTGTTACCATTTTAATATTAATTAGACATAAAAAAAGATTATATGTGACAAACTTTTATAGTTTTTTACTTTATAAAATTACTCATCTTCTCTATCAAAATAAGATTTCCTATCAAACCTCAATGCACAAGAACAGGTCCCTGTAAATGCAGAAATCAGAATAATAACACCTAACACCCATAACCAGCTTTTCAAATATATACCTAAACCAATTACAACCAGTGAAAAGACTATTCTAATATATTTGGAAATGGGATTAATATTACAATATTTCTTCATAATTTTATTATAATATAAATTTATTTTATTACAACTCTTTATCTTTTATAAATCTATGAAAAAGGCTAATCTAAAGGTATAAATTCACCATACTGTTTTGTATAAATTTTACACTTTCCCTTTGTCTTCCATTCAGTCTTAAAATTATAATAGGAGTCAAGATATTCAGAATCACCACCCCCTTTTGTTGTGATCAAATATCTATTACCAACTGTACCAATTAACCTAGCTTTATCTCCTGGAAAAGTTTTACGCCCTGCAGCAGAAGTATCAACTGGAATCCATCCATAATTTGGAAGATATACCTCCCCCCATCTATGCCACACATCATCAATACCTTTATCCTTACTTCTTACAACTATTGAGCCAGCATACCTTGCAGGAAGACCTGCTGCACGACACATTGCAATAAACACAAAACTATACTCACTACATGAACCTGTTCCTCTCTTCAAAACAGTTGGCGCTGGATTCCATCCGCCCAATGGCTTTAACTTATAACTAACATTAGATATTATATAATTAAATATTTTTTTAACCATGAAAAAAGGACGACTTTCATTCCCAACAGCCTTTTTAACAGCATCTTGAATAATGGGATTTTTTATATCATACTTAAATCCGTTAACAAGATATTTACTTAAATTTTTCGGAATATCCTTAAGATTCCCTACCTTTTCAGAGAATATATAATATTCAGTATTAAAAAGTTTTGCTTTTAGTCTTATTTTAGCCTTTAAAATAGTTCCTGCAGAAACATTTGTAAATTTAAAATGAGCAAACTTCTGTCCCCATCTATCAGTTACAAAAGAGGTTGGTTCAGGCTCATATTTTATTTCACCAAGGATCTCCTGATTATCCATACTCTTTGGCACTGCCATATAAGCATTTACCTCTTTCACCTCTCCCGGCCCATAATTTCTGAATTCATCAACTATTTCCCATTTATATACTTTTGGATCTTTTCTTTTAATATAATCCTTGCTTTTTAAATCAAGTTTATATATTTTATTGTTTTGATAATCTGCATTCCATAAGCTTCTACCATCCCAGCATATTCCATAAGGAAATGGACCATTTGATGCTATAAATGTTAAAACATCTCCTGATACAGTATCAATTCTATATAGCATATCTCTGTTATGATCACTTGCCCATAAATATTTTCCGTCAAATGCAAGGTCTTTAGCATCAACACATGGGCATGGAATATTTCTATGCATCATTCCATCTTTTCTATTAATCATAAGGATCTTTTTTGCATTATTATCAATCATCCATAAAAAGTTTCCATCAAAAACCAGGCCACCTGGATTTGAAGAATTAGATTCTAATATCTTTTCAGAAATTCCAGTTTTTAAATTAATTCCATATATCCAACCCTCTTTACCATCAATATACCATAACAAATTTCCATCCCATGCTACACCCCTTGGATCAAAACCAGGAGCCTCAATTGTTTTTTCTATTTCCCCATTTAAGGGATCAACCTTATATATTTTATATGTAGAGCTATCACAAATCCATATATATTTTCCATCAAATGTCATGCCTGTAGGATGGTCCCCCGGAGTTTTATATACTTTTATAGCTTTACCAACAACTCCTCCTATCACATTTCCAGCAAAGAACATAAAAATAATCATAAAGATTAAAATTCCTCTTTTATACACTTTAACCCCCTTATTTCAATATATTTAAATTATTCATTTATTAATATTATATTCAAAAAGCTACTTTTTTCAAACTTATGCTAAAACATCCAGAGCTCCCGGGAAAACTGATATTTCAAACTCTTTTACTTTTCTAATTATATCTCCATCCTTCAGAATATCAATCTCTTTTTCCGAAAAAACCCTGAATAACTTTGACTCAATAAATTCAATCTCTTTTCTTTTGATATGACTCCTTCTAAGAACTTTCATACCAAAATTAAAAGTATTTAAAAAAGAGGTTGTATTAACAACAGAGCAATCAATTTTACGATTAAAAGGGCTTGCAAAAGGGTTCAATTCCATCCCATTTGCATAACAAGGAGCATTGTGAAACACAATGAGAGAACATTCGATATCTCTTTTAATCGAATCATTTTCCAAGTATATTCTTAAAGGAATTATCTTTTTTGAAAAGGATTTTTTAATAGATACTAAACCTGTTAAGGTTTGACTTATTAAATTTGATTTTGCAAGAAATTTATGGTTCTTAATAAAGCTTTCAATAAACATATTTACATATGTGCTAAGACCTGCACTCAATGTTCCAAGAAATAAAAAAGATTCGTCTCTTCCTTTAATATTAATATAACACACATCCATTTTTTTAATATTTCCAGATTTTATAGCTTTACATGCTGTTTCAATTTTCTGAATACCCAGGCTTTGAACAATATCATTAGCAGACCCTGTTCCAATCATTCCAAAAGCAGGAATTAAAGGCGTGCCTTTTTTTTCTTTGCTCTTTAATATTGCAGATATAATAATATTAAATGTTGTGTCTCCCCCAACGCCAACAATGGTTGAATAATTTCCTATTGCCTCTATAGACAAATTTTTAAGATCATTCTCACTTTTTGAAACATAGAGATCATAATCAATTTTATTCCCTTTAAGACATTTTTCAACCCTGCCCTTTTTCTTTAAAGATCTTCCCTTATCTGATGAAGGATTAAACAAAACAGCAACCTTTCCCATAATTTAATTATATCAGAAATTAAAAAGAAATTTAATAAAAAGAAGAAATTATTTGAATAATAATCAAGTAATTCAAATATTTTAATAATACAATATATGGTTTCATTATTAATCACTATTTTTTTTGAATAAAATGTTTTATTTCTTTATAATAGTAATATGGAAAAAATACTTATTGTTGAAGACAATAAATCTATGAGAGAGATGCTTGAAAATATTCTAACTGAAAAAAAATATAGTGTAAAATCAAGTGATGATGTATCTACAGCCTTATTACTATTAAAAAAAGAACA
Organism: Candidatus Aminicenantota bacterium; assembly: GCA_030610885.1. Classification (GTDB taxonomy): domain Bacteria; phylum Acidobacteriota; class Aminicenantia; order UBA2199; family UBA2199; genus JAUWNT01. The sequence goes on from JAUWQW010000059.1 coordinate 11,158, forward strand.
TTTTTCAGTAATCATTTCTGATCTGCAACTGCCAGATATGGATGGGCTCTCTTTTTTTAAAAGGGTTAAAAACTTTAAAATCCCATTCATTATATTAACTGCTTATGGCTCAGTAGAAAAGGCTGTAAAAGCAATTAGAGAAGGAGCTTTTGACTTTATTTCAAAACCAGTTGACCCAGATTATCTTTTTATAATGATTGAAAAAGCCATTGAATCAACTCGAATATTAAGAGAGAATATTATATTAAAAGAGGCTTACTCATCCACAATTGGGAAATCACAAATTATTGGAAATAGCCCAAACATAATAAATGAAGCTGAAAAAATAAAGCATGTGGCAGTAACTAACACACCAGTACTTCTTTTAGGTGAAAGTGGAACAGGAAAAGAGCTCTTTGCAAGGGCAATACACAATTTAAGTCCAAGAAAAGACAATCCCTTCATAACAATAAATTCAGCTTCAATTCCGGAAAATCTCCTTGAAAATGAACTCTTTGGCCATGAAAAAGGCTCTTATACTGACGCATATCTGAGCCGAATGGGAAAACTTGAGTTAGCTCAAGGAGGGACATTTTTTCTTGATGAAATTGGCGATCTGTCTACAAATCTACAGGGTAAAATCCTTAGAGTAATAGAAGAAAAAAAAATAAACCGCATAGGAAGTAATCAAGAAGTTGACCTTGATATAAGATTTATATTTGCAACTAATAAAAATTTAGAAAAAGAGATTGCTCAATCCAGATTTAGAAAAGACCTTTACTTTAGAATAAATGTTTTCCCTGTTATCCTCCCTCCATTGAGAGAGAGAGGAAATGACATCATATTACTCTCACACTATTTTATAAAAAAGTTTTCTATAGAAATGAAAAAAGGTGATATGACTATTTCAGAAAAGGCAAAAAACAAATTATTTTCATACAACTGGCCTGGGAATGTAAGGGAGCTTCAAAATACTATTGAAAGAGCTTTGATCATTTCAGAAAATAATGAAATTACATATAAAGATATTATTCTTCCAGATAAATCAATCAATGTAGCAGAAGATTTCAATTTTAATGGAAATTTAAAACAGGTAACTTTAAGAGCAATTAAAATAATTGAAAAAATAAAAATAGAAGATATATTAAAACAGGTAAATTTTAATAAAACAAAAGCAGCAAAAATTCTTGAAATAAGTTATAAAACACTACTTGATAAAGTAAAAGAATATGGCATTTCTTCAGAAGATTAAATACAATCTCATAAAAAAAATAGTAAAATTTTTTATTTTAGCAACAATAAAAACCTGTAAAATTATAATATCAGGTGAAGAGAAGATAAAAAAATTAAAAAAAAACAATATACCTATTATTCATATCTTCTGGCACAGACATATTTTTTTTACAATATATAAATTTAAAAATACAGGAGCTCAACCATTAATATCACTTTCAAAAGATGGAGAACTTGTTTCTAATGTGGCTGAAGAATTTGGAATGAATCCAGTTAGAGGTTCCTCATCAAAAGGAGGAGCAAGAGCATTTTTAGAATTCATACATTCAGTAAAAAATAACAAATCAGAAATTTTGATTACAGCAGATGGGCCAAAAGGGCCTCCAGAAAAAATCAAACATGGCACAATATTGTTAGCTAAAAAGATAAATTCAGTTATTGTTCCTATAAGCTGGTATGCAAGCAGGGTGAAAATTTTTAAAAAATCATGGGACAAATTTCTTATACCCATTCCCTTTAGTAAAATATATTTTTCTTTTGGAAATCCATTTTACATAAATAAAAATAAAAACAATACAAATGAATTAAAGAAAGAATTAGAAGATGAATTGAAAAGACTTGAAAATGAGTGCAAAATTTTAAGTTCTAAATGACATTTAGGAGGATAAATGAAAAAGATTAAAAGAATTGGAGTTCTGACAGGCGGAGGCGATTGCCCGGGATTAAATGCTGTTATTAGAGCTGTAGTTAATACAGCAATACGAAATTATGGCATTGAGGTTTATGGAATAAAAGATGGTTATTCCGGATTAATAAATAAAACAATAACAAAATTGGAATTAAAAGATGTATCTGGCATTTTACCAAGAGGGGGAACAATACTTGGAACTTCCAACAGAGATAACCCATTTAAATATAAAACAATTAACCCTAAAGGGGAAAAAGAGTATAAAGATGTTTCAGGTAAAGTAATAAAAACAATAGAATACAATGAAATTGATGTGTTAATAACCATAGGAGGTGACGGTACGCAAGCAATTGCAAATGAACTCTTTGAAAAATGTTGTATACCTGTTATAGGAGTTCCAAAAACGATTGACAATGATTTAAACGGAACAGATGTAACTTTTGGATTTAATACAGCTCTCTCAATTGCTACAAGTTCAATAGACAAACTACATTCAACTGCTGAGTCTCACCATAGAATTATGGTTATTGAGGTAATGGGAAGATATGCTGGTTGGATTGCAATGGAATCAGGACTTGCAGGTGGAGGTGATGTGATTTTAATTCCAGAAATACCATTTAAAATGGAAAAAATAGCTGAAAAAATCTATGACAGAAAGAAAAGAGGGAAAAGATTCTCATTAATTGTAGTTGCAGAAGGAGCTAAGCCCGAAGGAGGAGATATCGTGTTTTCAAGAAAAGTGGATGACCCTAATGACCCAATAAGACTGGGAGGGATATCAAACTACGTGGGAAATAAAATTGAAGATATAACTGGTACTGAGACAAGATACACCATTTTAGGGCATGTTCAAAGAGGAGGTAGCCCTACAGCTTTTGATAGAATCCTTGCCACAAGATTCGGTTATCATGCAGTAGAAACAGCAATAAAAGGGAAATTTGGCTATATGGTTGGAATCAGGGGACAAGATATCAAAACAATCCCAATAAAAGAAGCAATAAAAGTTCCACGTAGAATCAAGCCTCAGTCTGATCTTGTAAAAACTGCAATGGCAGTTGGAACAAGTTTTGGAATTTAAATATATAACAATAAATATTTATCTGATTAATTTACACTTTACTAAATTCTCTTCAATCTTTTTCAAATAAAATTCACACACAGATAGATTATCCATGAAGAGCCCCCAAATGTAATTTTCTCTTCTCTTAATATTCATTATTCCTGAAGATCTATAATAAGGGTCTTTAAAACAATATATTCCATTATTTTTAGATGGTTTTATCCCTTTATTTTTAATAAATCTAATATAATTATCTATCATATCTTTTGCTTCTTTATTATTATAAGATTCAATAATAAAAACCTTAAATTTCTTGTCATTTACCCTATAATCTGCAACAAAAGCAGAATTAAGAAAAGAATGCCCGAGAAAATTCTTAGCAATATACCTTTCCGAATTAATTATCATCTCTCTTTGTGGAAAACATTTAATTGGTTCAGGAAAATCAGAAGTCCCTTCAAGTTCTTTCTCAATTTTTTTTGCAATTGATGTTAATATGGATCTATCTTTATCTTTAAGATCAAAACTACTCAATTTCACATAATAAACACCTTTAAAAAAATTAAGTATGCCCTCTTCATAATATCCCTGTATTCCTATGTTTAAAAAATTACCCTTTAAAGGTTTCTCCTGACAATAGATTCCAAACGTATTATTTAAATTTATGTGCTGATATATATCTACTATTATAGACTGCTTCTCCTTACTTTCATAACTTAAAGAGATTAATTTCATAAAATCATAACTTAAATATATTTCTGCAGCACCATTGATATACTCAAATAAATTGTCAGGAAGATATATCTGAGGTTTTCCCTTTTTTATCCATCCTTCCATTTCTGGAAAAATCTTATTCATATCAACTTTATATGAACTAAAAGAAAGATTTGTCATAAAAAAAACAAACATAACAAATATTAATATACTATTCTTATTACTCATCAATAACCTCCAGCCTCATATTGAATTTTATCAAATTAATCTATTTTAATCCACATATAAAAATAATTTTAAACCCAATTAAAAAATAAATTTACAATAAAATCATACATTAGCTAAAATTCAAAAGTTCTATTTTAAATGAAAAACCATTATTCAAAGTTGAATTAATAATCTTTATAAAGTACAATTTATTCTAGGAGGTTTTGATATGAACTCTAAAAAATTCGATGAAATCATTGATTTTGCAATCAATAGAGAATATGATGCTATAAAATTTTATCAAGATATGCAAGAAATGGTAAAATTTAATTCTCAGAAAAAATTGTTAAAAGATTTTGAACTAATGGAAGAAGGCCATGCTGAAATACTTAAAAATATTCGCAATACTGATTTCAAAAAAATTGAAATCCCAGAAACAGAAAACCTGGAGATAAGTGATTATATAGTTGAAAGTAAACCAACTTCAGATATGAACTATCAAGATATTATCATATTAGCAATGAAAAGAGAGGAAGCCTCTTATAGACTATATAATGATATGGCGGATAGAGTGGGAAACCAAAATATAAAAAAATTATTTTTAAAACTCGCATCTGAAGAAGCTAAACATAAATTACATTTTGAGAAAATCTACGACAAGGAAATTTTAACAGAAAATTAACCTATTAAATATTTTCAGCATTTGCTTTAATTATACTTTTTTTTGCAATGATTTTTAATGGGTCAATTAAAGGAATAGTCACATCATTATCTTTCAAAATTAATGGGATTTCCGTACAACCCATTATAATTGCTTGAGCTTTTTTTTCTATAAGATCTTCAACTATACGGATCATTGTTCTCTTCTGTATAATTTTATATCCAGCTTTTATTCCTTGTTCACCATATATTGTATCCATAAATCTTTTTTGATTCTTTTTATCTGGTAAAACAATATCAATATTATAAATTCTACAATATTTATGAAAAAGAGCAGTGCTTAAAGTTCCATCAGTCGCTAATAAACCAATTCTTTTAAAATTGCTGAAATTCTCTTTTATATATTCAAAAGTTTCCTCAATTAAATGCAAAAATGGAATTTTAATATTTTTTTTTATTTCATAATATAAATAGTGCGCAGTAACACATGGCATAATAATAAAACTTGCTCCACTTTTCTCTAACAATTTTGCTCCATGTATTAGCATCTTTAAAGGAGACGGCCCATCTTCTCTTGTTGCCCTGGTTCTGTCGGGTATATGTGGATTATTATAAATAATAACAGGAATATGATCTTGATCTTTTTCTGCATCAGTTAACCTAACTATCAAATCAAACATATAAACTGTTGCTTCTGGGCCCATTCCACCAAGAATTCCTATTGTTCCCTTCATTTAAGTTTACTTTACCTTATTATATTTTTTTAAAATTTTCATTACTTCATTTATTGGAATAGCTTTTACATACAAACCATTATTTCCATTCATTGAATTAGCCATAAAAAAAGAGTTTAAAATAGCTTCTTCTGTGGCTTCAATAACAGCTAAAAACAAAGGAGATAACTTCTCATTTCGTAAGACTCTCTCTTTTACAAAATAAGATTTTGATTTATAAGGGATTCTTATGCTTTTTTCCGTAGAGAATGCAATAACATAATCCCCACTTCCATTGGAGCTTATCCCACCTGTTTTTGCAAGACCTAACATAGCTCTTTTTGCGAGCCGTTTCAAATTCCGTGAGCTTAGAGGCGCATCAGTTGCAACAACAATCATACACGATCCATCTGGATTTGAGCTTATCTTATCCCTCAAATAATATTTACCGAGCTCTATTCCAATGGAGCAGCCTGCTATTTGTAGAATTCCGCCAAAATTAGTTTGCACAAGTACACCTACTGTATATCCACCCAAGCTAGATGGTAAAATTCTTGAAGAAGTACCAATTCCCCCTTTATATCCAAAACAAATAGTACCTGTTCCTGCTCCTACTGCTCCTTCCTCAACAAGCCCTAAAGATGCTGTATTTATTGCTTTTATAACATACTCTTTTTTGATATATCTCCCTGCTATATCATTAAGCCAACCATCATTAGTCTCTCCAACTACAGGATTTATTGATTTAATATCCTTATTTTCTTTCAATGAAAGAATGTAATCTATTAGAGCATCAGCTGCAACTGGGACACTTAATGTATTTGTGAGAATTATTGGGGTCTCAATATTGCCTAACTCTTCAATTTGTGTATAACCTATTAGTTTACCAAATCCATTTGCGACATATATTGCAGCAGGAACTTTATCCTGAAAAATATTCCCTTCATGAGGTATAATAGCAGTAACACCTGTTCTAATATTCTCTCCTTTTATCAATGTATAATGTCCAACCCTAACTCCTTGCACATCTGTTATAGCATTATACTTTCCATGCTTCAAAATACCAATTTTTAACCCTAATTCATGTACACGTCTCCTTTTCACTGAAGAACAAAATAAAAGAGAGGTAACAAAAAATATCAAAGTAAAAGAAAAAATTACCTTATTAAATTTCATTTTAAATCACACAAACCTTAATAAAATTCTTTCTATGCATAAATAGATTCTATATAAAAAATTTAATTATTTCAATTAGAATAGTGATTAATGTAAAAAGGTAAGAGGTTTAGGGGTAAGAGGCCAGAGGGAAAAATAAATAGTTTTGAGTTTTAAGTTCTAAGTTTTGAGTTGAAAAAAAACTGTCACAGACACTTACACTAACACTGAATTCTGCCTTTTGAATTAAAATTTCCCTATTGACAAAAAAATAATTTGGTTTTATGATTTATCCATAGATCAAAATGATAATAAGTAGACATTTATATTTAAAAAGAATAAAAAATGATACATAAAAGAAT
>JAUWQW010000070.1 GCA_030610885.1 Candidatus Aminicenantota bacterium
TTCATTGTTAACCCCATTTTTACACCTCTTCTGATAGATTACATCAAAAAAGGTACCACTTCCTGATAAATTTTTCATATAGATTTTTTCGTGCGTCAACGATCTATACTTCGTATAGATTCTTAAATGAGGCAATAGGTATGTTTAACCTTATTAAATTATATTTAATGTAGTCAATATTGACTGAACCTTCTTATTTTGCTATAAAATCAACATGAAGAAAGGTATTATTCTTATTTCCCTATACATTATAATATCATCTCATCTTTTATTCTCTGAATTGAATAACAGATGGATTGAACAACTAGATAAATATTCTGAAGTTTTTTCAATCATAAAAAAACATTTTCCTGAAAAAATTGATGCCAAAAAAACGGTTTTTTATTCAATTAAAGGATTTTTAAAAAAACTCGACCCCCATTCTTATTTTCTTGACCCTATAGCTTTTAGATCAATGTTTGAAGACCAGAGCGGTAATTATTACGGAATTGGAACAAAAATAACTAAATATGGAGACAATCTGACCATTATTGCTCCATTAAAAGATTCGCCCGCTTACAAATTGGGAATAAAACCAGGTGATATAATTATCAGCATAAATGGGAAAGACACAAGGAACATGAGCCTTGATGAAGCTATGAACAAATTAAGAGGTTCAAAAGATACTTATGTAAATATAGAAATAATAAGGGAAAAAATAAATAAACCCATGCCCTTTAAAATTAGAAGAGCTGAAATTCCTTTAAACTCTATTTCATATTCCATAGTTCATCCACTAGACGCTGAAATTGGATTTATAAGTATCAGAATTTTCAGTAACACAACAACTGTAGAACTTAAGGACTCCTTAGATCTATTAATAAAAAAATGGGGAATAAAATCTTTAATTCTCGACTTAAGAGGGAATTCTGGAGGATCATTCCATGCTGCTGTTGAAATTTCTGATTTTTTCTTGGAAAAAGATAAACTCATTGTTTCTATAAAAGGAAGAAATGTTAACCATAACTTTTTAGCAAAGAAAAACAATCAATATGAAAACCTTCCAATAGCGATTTTAATAAATAAAGGTAGCGCAAGTGCCTCTGAGATTGTTGCAGCAGCGCTTCAATATCATAAGAAGGCAATAATAATTGGTGCAAGATCATGGGGAAAGGGTCTTGTGGAAACAGTGCATAAACTACCATTAAATTGTGCACTCGCATTAACTACAGCAAAGTATTATACACCTTCTGGCAAATGTATTCAGAGAGATTTTAAAGAACTTGATGATTATTTTTTCTTTCAAAACAAAAATTATGATAATAACAAAAATATTGAGGGAGGGGTAATTCCTGATATATATATAAAATGTGATGTTTTCCCAACATTAATTTCAAATCTTATATCAAAAGGAATATTTTTCAAATTCTCAATAGATCTAATAAACAGTAATTTAACAATAAAAAAAACTTTCAAAGCTAACAAAAAAATTATAGATAGATTTGAACATTTTTTAAAAAAAAATAAAGTAGAATATAACCACATCGAACTGAGAAAGCACATCAAAAGTATTAAATATGAGATAGAAAGAGATGTTTTATCTAACAAATTCTCTGATAAAGAAGGCTTGAAAATATTCTTAAAATCTGACCCAGTTACAAAAAAAGCAGTGGAAGCCTTGAAATATAAGGTAAAAAAGGAGCTTAAATGGAAAAAAACAATGATTTTGTAAAACAAATAACAAAGAAATCTGAAAATTTATCAAAATGGTATATTGACGTAATAAAAAAAGCAAAACTTGCAGATTACTCACCCATGAAGGGAATGATGGTAATTAGACCTTATGGTTATGAAATATGGGAATTGATAAAAGGAAATCTGGATAGAATGTTCAAAGAAACTGGTCATAGAAACGCATATTTCCCTCTATTTATTCCAGAAAGTCTCTTAAAAAAAGAAGCTGAACATGTCAAAGGTTTTGCTCCTGAAGTTGCATGGGTCACTATTGGAGGTAACGAAGTATTGAAAGAAAAATTAGCAATAAGACCAACTTCAGAAGCAATTATATGTTCTATGTATTCTAAATGGATTAAATCATGGCGAGATCTTCCTTTATTAATAAATCAATGGGCAAATATTGTAAGGTGGGAAAAAGTCACAAAACCTTTTTTAAGAACCACTGAATTTTTATGGCAAGAAGGTCATACAGTTCATTCAAGTTATGAAGAAGCTGAAGAGGAAACCTTGAAAATATTAGATATTTATAAAACCTTTGCTGAAAAATATTTGGCAATTCCAGTTATTCCAGGATTAAAATCAGAAAACGAAAAATTTGCTGGTGCATTAAAAACCTATTGCATTGAAGCATTAATGCCCGATGGTAAGGCATTACAAATGGGCACTTCCCACAATCTTGCTCAGAATTTTTCAAAAGCATTTAATATAAGATTTGAAAATAAAAAACAGAAGATTGAGTATGCATGGCAAACCTCATGGGGTGTAACAACACGGCTAATAGGTGCGTTGATAATGGCACATGGCGATGACTCTGGCTTAATTTTACCTCCTGAGATTTCTCCTTTTCAAACAGTTATAATCCCAATAGCAAAAGGAAATCGGAAACAAGATATTCTCTCAGAAGCAAAAAAAATCTATGATAAATTGAAAAAAAATAAAATCAGATCTTTTTTGGATGATAGAGACTCTTATACTCCAGGCTGGAAGTTTTCTGAATGGGAATTAAAAGGAGTTCCTGTTCGAATAGAAATAGGACCAAAAGATGTAGAAAAAAAACAACTTGTGCTTGTAAATAGGATCAACAGAAAGAAAATATTTGTGAAACAAGACAATTTATTAATCACTTTAAAAAAACTATTAAAAGAAATCCAAATTGATCTTTTCAAAAGAGCAAAAGATTTTAGAGAAAATAATACTAATAGTGTAGAAGGATTTGATGAATTAACAGAAACTATTGAAACAAAAAGAGGATTCATAAAAACTGGATGGTGTGGCTCAAACAAATGTGAAATACAAGTAAAAGAAAAAGTTTCTGCAACAATTAGAGTTATTATCAATGAAAAGAACTCCAATTCAAAAAAGTGTGCAGTCTGTGGGAAAAAAGCTAAGCACACAGTTCTATTTGCAAAATCATATTAAAGTATTATGCAAGAAATATTTATTTTTTTGTGTTTGAAAAAATTTTTTTTAATGATATAATTGAGCTATGATTATTGAATGTCCAAACTGTAATACTAAATATACTGTTCCAGATGAAAAAATTAAAGATTCAACAAAACTCAAATGCTCAAAATGTCATGTAATGTTCTCAATAAAAGAGATTGAAGAAGATTCTTCCAGTAAAAAAGATACTGCAAAAATATTAAATAAACCTATGAGCGATTCCTTATGGACAAATGAGAACCTGCAACTTCCTGATGATGAAAAAATATCAATTGCTGTTATAAAAGGAGCAAGAGCTGGCTTTATTTATAAGGTAACAAAACCTTATATCTTAATTGGCAGAGGTAAAGTTGACCTAATAATCCCTGATAAAGAAGTCTCGAGAAAACATCTCGCTATTGAAGTTAGAAACAAGAAAATATTTCTAAGAGATTTAGGCAGCACAAATGGGACACTTATAGATGATAACAGAGTTTCAATAACAAGAATTACTGACCAGACAGAATTTAAAATTGGGCAGACTACACTAATGTTAATTGCAACACCAAGAAATAAAAACTTTGATAAATAATTTGTGGAAATCAATAAAACTCTCTATAAACTTATTAATAACATCAATTGTATTTAACTACTTTATAACAATACTTATTTTATTATTAAACCCACAAATTTCATTAACTATAAAGGATTTTTTTATACTATATTTTGACTTATTTATTTTTTATGGATCTCTATGGTTTATTTTCACAGGAATAATTTTCTTTATAACCCAATTTTTTTCTGAAAAAAAGTATCAAATTGGGATCTTATTTCCACCCACAATAACATATTTTTTGTCATTTACAATTTTCATAATTTCTTTTATTTTATATTTTAATTATGATTATTATTTTGATTTCTTTCCAGGAAACATAAAATTTAAATTCTTAAAAATTCTTTTAATAAACCTTATACTAATAATAACAGGTATTTTATTTCTAACAATAAAAAAGATTAATAAAAAGTGGATTCAAACCTTTTTTTTGATAATTTTATTATACAATATTGTTATATGTTACAGCTCTGTAATATATAACAATAATTCTTCATTGGATAATATAGATAAAAAAAAATTTTCTCAAGAAGTAATCCCAAGAAAAATCAGGATAGTAATAATGGATGGCCTATCATCAAATTTCATCCTTTTACTCTCAGCTGAACAAAAATTATTGAATTTTAAATACCTTATCAATAATGGTGTAAGGGGGAGGATTACAACTTTCAAACCAAATCTCAATTTATCATTACTGAACTCAGGTCTAACTGGACTCAAACCATCAGAATTCAACTTACATTCAAATGATAAATTTAAATTCCCTGATCTTGAATATGAATTTAATATTTTCCCAAGATACATATTTTTCAGGTATTCTTCAAATTTTAAATTTACATTATTTTATAAAACTAATAATGATAGAGTTATTGACAACATAAAAAGATATTATGAAACTAACAATTATAAAACAATCCAAATTATTAATCCTTTTTATGTACCAATGTACTCAAAAAAATCATTATACAGGAACAATCTATTTATTCATCTATATTCAGATATTATCAATAAAGACAACCCAAAACATGAAATATTAAAGAAATCATTCTTTTTTGACGACTATTTAAAAAATAGAATCCCTGAATTAAAAAACAGTAACATTTTTTATTCTACTATTCGAATGCCCGGTCTTGGTACAATAAGTAAATACTTTTACCAATATTACATGAATTATTTATTTCCAAAAATACCTGAAAAAGAGATCAAAAAATATAAATGGATTATCGAAAAATACTATAAATATTATGATTCTATAATTGGAAATTTAATAAGCACTACAGGGGAAAATGAATTACTTGTAATTTTAAGTTTTTCCGAATATGAGCCCTTACCAGTATGGAGAAGAATTCTGCTTAATTTATTTGCACGTAAAGATATCTATGTATATAAATCCCTTAATTCAAAAGGAACAATATTTTTATATGAAAAAAGTGCTCTAAAAAAAGATTACCCATTAAAAAATATTTCTATATTTGATATCTTTCCAACGTTATTATATTACTCAAGATTTCAACTCTCAAAAAATTTACATGGTGAAGTTATAAAAGAGATATTCACAGATGAATTTCTTTTAAATAACCCCATTGACATAAATACAAATTACAGATAGTTGAGCTAATTGCAAACAAAACAGTTAAAAGGATTCATAAATTTATCTTTATATTGTCCTTATACCAAATTGACTGGTATTAATAATTCATTTATAATCATATAAATGAAAAGAATTATAATCATCTCAATAATTTTATTATTATCTCTATCCTGCAAAAATAAAATTAAACTTATTCCTGAAATTACTCATGTTCTTAATGATAAAAAGTTATGTAAACTTAAAAACAATAATGAAACCTTTAAATTATTAAAATCAGATTCAAATCTTATTTTACTAAATTCAAATGGAGAAATTTTCAAATTCAATATTGACAAAAATATCTTTGACGATTTATATAAAATTAATACAAAGATTGATTCAAAAACATTCAATCAAAACAATAAAATCATTTTTAATCAATCAGGCACAAACATATATATGATTTTTGATTTAAATGAATATAAAATGATTAAGACAATAAAAAATATTAAAATAGATAATTTTATCGGAATTAACAAAGAATATATAATTTTTTTAAGAGAAAAAGAATTGATTTTTTATAACTTTAAAAAAAATAAAATCAAAAAAAGGTTTAATATCAACAGAGAAATTTTTTACAACATGAAATATAAAAATAACAAGATATTATTTCTCTCAAATAAAAAATTCTACATATTCAACGAGAAAAACAATGATTTAAAAATAATAAAATTAAAAAACATAGCAAGCTCAGGATTTCTTTTAGAAGGCGATTATATATACTATGGTTCAGAAAAAAGAGAGCTAATAAAATTTAAATATAAAAAGAACAAAATTAAGTGGAAACTTAAATTGTCAAAAATATTAACAGTTGAGCCAAAAAAAATAGGAAAATACATAATTGTAACTCCTGAAGATAATAATATTTATTTTTTTAATAAAAATGGGAATTTGTACTGGTGGGAAAAATTCGATTCAATAAAACTAAAACCTGCTGTAATAATGAAACAAAATGTTTGCATTTTCTTAATGCCTGTTTACTCTCCAAATTTAATATTTTATGATTTCAAAAACAAAAAAACAATTACATATACAATTAATCATATAATAAAAAGTAATCCAATTTATTTAAATAACTTTATCTATATATTAGTAGAGAACGAAAAAGATAAAGAAAAAAGCATTTTAAAAATAGGAAACAAATATAGTGTTGACATAAAAATAACACCCGAGTTTTTAAAGCCCCTGGGAAAATCAATAAAATTTGATTTACAACCAATCAACCTTATTGAGCCTGGATTAGAAATTAACATTTTAAATAAATCAAAAAACAATGTCTTTGAAAAATTAATAAAAAAAAGAGAAGCTTTATCTTTTATATGGATACCTGACAAAGCTGGAAATTATGATATGATTGTAAAAGTAAATTCAAAAAATCAAAATAAATTTGAGGTAGAACAAAATTTTAATGTAGTAGATTTAGATAAAATCCTCAAAAAATACCTTTTTAAATTACAAAAAGAATGTAAATTAGATTTAATAAATAATGCAATCAATAAAGAATAATCAAACAGTGGAAAAATTAATTCTATTCCTTAAAAAGAATAAAATAAAATATTTCAAAAACAAAGAGATTAAATCTTATACAACCTTAAAAATTGGGGGCAAAGTAAGCTTGATTATTATAATAAATAAATCCAATGAACTTATACAGTTACTATTAAAAGTAAGGAAACAACAATATCCTTTTATTTTGCTTGGAGGGGGGAGTAATGTTGCATTTTCCGATAATGCCTCTAAATTGTTAGTTATTATTAATAAAACTTCAGATATAATTAAATTATCTGAAAATTTAATCAAAATAAACTCAGGTGTTACAATCAATAATCTTACAAACTGGTGTTTAAAAAACAAAATAGGAGGTTTAGAATTTCTTGCAGGAATCCCTGGAACATTAGGAGGAGCAACTGCTGTAAACGCAGGAGCCTTTGGGAAATCTGTATCTGACAATTTAGAAAAAGCTGAAATATTAACGGAAAAAGGTGAAATAAAAATTGTTGATAAAAAATATTTCCAATTTGAATACAGAAACTCTGTTTTTAAATACGGCAAAGAGGTTATCTTAAATATATTCTTAAAATACATAAATCAGAATGAGAATAAAATTAAAGAGAAAATCACATCCCATATTAGACACAGAAAACAAAGTCATCCTTCTTATAAATGCTTTACTGCAGGATGTTTTTTTAAAAATCCAGTAAAAAACAATAAAAGAATTTCAGCTGGAAAAGTAATTGAAATGTCCGGGTTAAAAGGATTTCATAACAATAACCTTCTAATGTCCGAAATACATTCAAACTTTTTAATAAATAAAGGTAATGCAAATTTTAGAGATCTCATTAATTTTGAAAACAAAATTACCCAAGAGATCCTTAAAAGTGAAGGTATTAAACTTGAAAGGGAAGTTATCTATATTACTTCTAATGGTGAAAAATGTTAATAAAACTTACAAAAAAAGGAGATTAATAAATGAACATAAAAAGAATACAAATATCTTTAATTTTACTTTTCATATTTATTTTCAATAATAATTCAGTTTCTGGAAAAATAAAACCAGAAAAAGAATTAATAGAGCAAAGAAAAAACTGCATTATTGTTTATGGTGATACCAGAACCAATCATAACATACACAGAGAAATTGTAAATTCAATAATTAAACTAAAACCAATAGCAGTTTTCCATACAGGTGACCTTGTATCAAATGGTAATAAAGAGAATCAATGGAGTATTTTCAATGATATTGTTAAAGACCTTTTAAAAACCACCGAGTTTTACCCTGCTTTAGGAAATCATGAAAAAAATTCTCATTTATATTTTGATAATTTTGAATTACCAAATAACGAAAGATGGTATGCTGTTGATATTGGAAACATACATTTTATTATCCTTGATACAAACCCGAAAATAGAAAAAGACTCCAAACAATACAATTGGCTGGAAAATGATTTAAAGAATATAAATCAAAATATAAAGTATAAAATCGCTATTTTTCATCATCCGCCTTTTAGTTCAGGACCTCATAGAGAAGATGAAAAAGATTTAAGAAAATCAATTATTCCTTTATTTGAAAAA
This sequence comes from Candidatus Aminicenantota bacterium, assembly GCA_030610885.1. Lineage (GTDB taxonomy): Bacteria > Acidobacteriota > Aminicenantia > UBA2199 > UBA2199 > JAUWNT01. The sequence goes on from JAUWQW010000070.1 coordinate 8,454, forward strand.
TATGGCTTAGATATAGCATTCAATGGACATGATCATATATATGAAAGATTATTTCGCAATAACATTTTTTATATTGTTACAGGTGCGGGGGGAGCTCCTTTATATGAGAAAAAAAGAGAGCTTCCATTCAGTCAAAAATTCATCTCCGAATATAGTTTTTGCTGTATGTACAAAAAAGAGAAGAAACTAATTATTGATGTTTTTGACAGAAAACTAAAATTAATAGACAGTTTTTATATAAAAAAATAAAAAATATGTCTCGATTGATCTTTATATTTCTTGATGGGGTTGGAATTGGGAAACCATTAAAATCCAACCCTTTTTATGCAGCAAGAACGGAATTTCTACCTTTTTATAACAATTACAATGTTTTGCCTGATAAAACACCAATTAAAGCAATAGATCCATTGCTGGGGATTGATGGAGTCCCACAGAGTGCAACAGGGCAAACATCTCTTTACACTGGGGAAAATATTTCTGCAATATTAAATAAACACAAGGGGAGTTTTCCTGATAAAATAATGAGAAAATTTATAAAGCAAAAAAACATATTCTCTTCTTTGAAGAATAAAAATTTAAAAGTTAAATTTATCAATGCCTATCCTGTATATTCAAAATTTTTTACAAACAAATATGTAAAAATACTTGACAATGGTAGATTTTTCTTCTCTGATGAGTTTCCCCATATATTCAAAAAGAGAATTTCAACTACTTCATGTATGATGATTTCAAACGGTCTAACTCCATTTGATGAAAAAGACATTATAAACGAAAGATCAATATATCAGGATTTCACAAATAATTCTTTAATTGAAAAAGGATTAAATGTACCTGCATTTACTTCAGAAAAAGCAGCGGAAATCATATGTAATAGCTCAAAAGGCTTTGATTTTGTTTTATACGAATACTTTCAAACAGATATATATGCTCATAGGCATTCTATAAATGATTGCATATCTCTATTAAAAAAGTTAAACAAATTGATTGGAAAATTAATAACATTGTTAGATAAAAATAAAGATACTCTACTTATAACCAGTGATCATGGAAATATTGAAGATTGCTCAAATAGAACTCATACTTTAAACCCAGTCCCTTTAATCGTATGGGGAAATAAAAGTGATAAATTAAGAAATCGGATTAAAAGTCTTGTTGATGTAACACCAGCAATAGAAGAATTCTTTGCCATCAATTAATTGTGTTAAATATAAAGTTGACAGAAAAAAAGTAATGAATGAGTATAAAAAGTAAGCTGATTTCGTAAAAACAAGTAAAGATATTGATTTAATTTACTTAATATAGCGATTTTTACGAAAGGTGAGTATAGTGTTCAGAAAAAATGACCTAAAACACTGCTTTTAAAGGGTTATGAGACAGCCCCGAAGACTTGCCCCTTCTTATAAAATTGATGTTGTATTAGGTTGAAATTCATCTGAAATTAAATATAAAAAAATAATTATAGTTATCATGTTGACAAAAGTTGAAATTAATGTTATCTTTATTATAGGTAAAAAAAGGAGGACAATATGGCCCATAAAAAGGGTTTTGAAAACATAGCCAATAATCTGCGCAAGTTCAGAGAAGCCAAAGGCCTGTCTCAGGAAGAGCTGGCAAAAAGGGTTGGAATTTCGCGGGTTGGTTATCGAAAAATTGAAACTCAAATATCATTGCCCAGAGTGTCTACTTTAAAAGCATTAGCTGAAGCACTTTCAATAAATATTCAAGATCTGGTTACTCAAGTCAACCAACTTAAACATGTTCGGTTTCGATCACAGGGAAATATGAACAATAGAAAAGTAATATTAGATGAAATTAGCAAAAAACTTGAAGTTTATAACGATCTAGAAGAAATTTTGGATGATCATATTGCAAGCAAGATTAAGCAGTCAATCAGTAATAAAGAATTTATTAAACTTAAGAATAAACCAAACGAAGCCGCTGCCAAAGTAAGGGAAGTTTTCTCTCTGGACAAAAAAGAGCCAATCCACAACATTTGTGGCCTATTGGAATCAGAGGGCATCAAGGTAATTTCAATTAGAAGAACTTCAAACAATTTTTTTGGTCTTTCGGTTTCTGAGAAAGATGGAGGGCCTGCTGTTGTGGTTAATATCTGGGAACGAATTTCTGTTGAACGGTGGATCTTTACTGCCGTTCACGAATTGGCCCATTTGCTTTTTCATCTTAGTGCCTTTGATGTACGCGAGATCAAGGAAAATGAAACGGAAGAAAAAGAAGCAAACGAATTTGCTTCACATTTTTTAATGCCTGATGAGGTGTTTGATAGGGAATGGAGGCAATCATCAGGAATGCTCTTTGTTGATCAAGTGCTAAAAATTAAAAGAATTTTTAAAGTGAGCTATAAAACTGTTCTCTATCGAATCCAGAAAAAGTATAGGGGAATAAATCCTTGGCAATTATTTCACCAAGGGTATAAACAAAAAACTAACAAATCGCTAACCTCTATAGAAGAGCCGGATAGCCTCCCCAACAGTGCATATTGGAAAAGTTTTCCGGAAAGTGCCAAAGCACAAGAACCAGATGATCTTTCTCCTCGTGATTTTTATGGAGAAAGGCTGGGAGCACTAGTAAGGGATGCCCTTAAATCAGGGAAGATCACTCTATCAAGAGGAGCTGAAATCTTAGGACATGATCTTATGGAAATGAGGGAAATTGCCAAAGATTGGGCAGCAAGTGGGGAGAAATAATGTGTGACTGATTTCACAGATGTTTATATAGTTGATGCAAATGTTTTAATAGATTATTTAAGTTCAGATATTTCTATTCTTACGATTTATTCAAAGGAAATCGGGCAAATTAGAATAAAATTTTGTTCAGCAAGTTTATAAATTGTGTCTATGTTGCAGATATTCCGGAGAAGTAGATCAATATAAGCTTCATAACTTCTTCTCCAATCATCATCTGCTATAATTCGAGTAAATAAAGGTCTTTCAGTAGTTGTTCCCGGACCAGATAATCTTATCATTTTCTCTAGTGAATAGAGATCAAAATTAATGTTTTCCCGGTTACTTCCAAAATTTCCATCTCCATCCAAGTCCCAAAGATATTCTATTATCGGGCTCTCTCCCACTGACCCATAGGGGGATAAGCAGATAGTTTGATTAATTTCCGCAGAACCGGGCATACAATAGGCAAAAGCCTTTACAGGACCGGAATTATTTTCCTCTACAATACAACTAACTGTAAAAAAAGTGAATATAAATAATATCAGAATATTTAGCGAATTACTCTTGTTTTCCCTGATCATTTATGCTCCTTATTTAAAAACATATATTGTTAAAACAATCCATAGGATAATTTCTTGCAAAAATATAAATTCCAGCTGAGTTTAGTACAAATTTGCGAATATCGCAAATATTTGCGACAATATCACCTTTAGTTATGCCAGTTTTATTTTTTATTGATGAAATATTTAAATATATAGTCCGTTTGTGAAATTCATGGTTTATTGGCAATATTATTGCTACAGGTATATTTGAGGAGGAAAAATGAAAAAAACAACTATACTAATCATAACATTGTTTTTATCTCTTCTGACAGTAAGAGGAGAAGAATTTAACGTTGGAGTTGAACTGAATAGTTATTACACCAGTAATATATTCCTTAATTCAACTGCAATAGAAGATTATGTTTCTGTTATCTCAGCAGATATTAATTATACTAAAGATACAGTAAATGTATATCTTGATGCTGATGTTAATTTATTCATGGAAAATCCAGACTTTAATTCTTTCAGTGTTGAACCCGGAATAGAATATTTGAAATATCTGAAAGGGAGAAATTACCTTTATATTAATCTGGGTTATTTTTTTCTTAATTATAGTGAATTTTTTACGGATTTTAATTATACCGGCCCTTTTGCTCAAGTCGGCCTTAAGTATTACCTGTCTGCAACAATGCTACTTAAAACAGGGTATAATTTCCAACACAGGGATTATTTAAATTTTTCATCTTTTGATTTTCAGAATCACACATTGTTTATTGAGCTTAATAAATTTTTCCGCTCCCAAACAACAATAAGGATACAGTCAGGTTTAAACTACAGGCACTATCCACATGTTGCAACATTAGAGACAGATTTTACTGGAAATATTTTTTATAACGATGAAATAACCAATTCAATGAATGTCCCTAATTTTTATTCGCTTTTACGGGTTTCACAGGGTATTGGAACCAGGGTAGGGCTGTTTGCAGAATTTGAAGTAAGAAAAAACTTTCGTGGCCTCGAGCACGGGGAAACACTTATTAACAATTCATATGTTATCTATCCGTACAATGATAATTATCTCTGGGATGGGAACAAGTTTACCATGGGTATAAGGTTTATTCCTTTTGCAGAAATATCGGTTACAGGAAAATATTCCTATTTCCAAAAGAATTATCCGGGAATTATGGTTATGGATGAAGAAGGAGTTGTTGTTGAGCCGGCAACGGAAAGAAATGATATATTATCCCAGTATAGCTTCTCAATTTCTAAAAAATTCAGGAACATTGATCTGTATATTAATTCTGTTTTCAGGTATAATAGATCGGAGGACTTCTTTTTTGATTATAATATGTTGACACTCTCAGCCGGTATCAGGTACTATTTCTAGAAAAATGAAAATAAAAATATTTTTTTTAGTAGCTTTAATTTTGTCTTCCTCAATTTATTTTTTCCCCAAAACTTTTCCTGAAAATACTAGTTTTAAATATTTCAGGGTTGACAAGATAGTATCTGTCACAGGAAAAATATTAAAAATAAGAACTGAAAAAAGTTACCATAAACGTATCTTCATTATTCTTGACCTTCAGGAAAAAAAGGAAAGGAAACTTTATAAAATTGAGGTTTCCCCTCAATGGTTCTATAATCTTGATCTGATTGAAGGAAATATAATAAAGGTAAAAGGTTCTTTAATTAAATCGAAGAAAGGGATCATTTTAATGGCACAGTCTATAACCTTTGAAGGCGAGATCTTCAACTTCCGGGACAGGAACGGTTTCCCGTTATGGAGAGGAGACAGAAGAGATAAGGGGATGATGATGATGAAAGGGGAGAGAAAGAGGAAAGGGAAGCATTGAAAAGCAGGCGAGGTTTTTTTTTGATTCTATTGGCAAGCTTCATCCTTATAATTGTTGCTATTTTTCAGTTTAATAAAATAAATAAAAGAGAAGTAAAAGCTGAGTTCGAGGCACTTACCATTGCCGAAGGGCTGACAATTAAGAATCTGATAGAGACATCAGGATTATACATTATTGAACATGGGGAAGAGTCATTGAGGAAATTTCTTGATAGTTTGTATAAGAATCAGTCGATTCTGTATATCGGTCTTTTAAAGAACGGGAGCCTTGTTTACTTGCTTTCCAGGTATGAAGGTTTTTTCCCCGTTACAGGCGGGCAGGAGTGGCACAGGTTCCTTGATTCTCCTGTGGGAAAGATATTTGAGATCAGGGGCGGGTTTAAAAATGACAGATCGGAAGACCTGGACCTTTATATAGGTTTTAACTACAAATTCCTTACTTCCTTTGAAAGAAGTGCAGGTAAGAATTTTTTTTTGATAGCAGGAATAATTCTTCTTATAATGGTGTTTGTTGTTATAATGATTCTTTATTATGATAAAAAATTTTTTAATAAAAATCTGGAATTGATAAGGGAAAAAGAGGAAAAAGAGAGGTTTAAGGAGCTTTCATTGCTTACATCTGAAATTGCTCATGAAATAAAGAATCCGTTAAACTCAATCTATCTGTCTTTTAATACAATTGAACAGTATCTGTCAGATAATGAAGATGCCGTTTTTTATAAGAATGCCGTAAAAAATGAGATAAAAAGAATTTCAGAGATCATAAATTCCTATTCTGATCTCTCAAAGGATGTTAGAGTAAAATTTAAAAAAGTTTCAATGGAAAAATTTATTAATGAGTTCAGATTATTAAAAATGGATGAATTCATAGAAAAAAACATAGAGTTTATAACAACGTCAGAATCATTTGATTTTATCACTGATATTGACCTGCTGAAACAGATCCTCCTTAACCTGGTCAATAATGCGGTTGAAGCGGAAGCAAAAAAAATATCCCTTGAGTTAAGTAAAAAAAACGGGACGCTGGATATTATTATAGAAGATAACGGAGCCGGGATCGGGACAAATCTGAAGGATTCGATCTTTAAGCCTTATGTCTCTTCCAAGACCAGGAGTATGGGTCTCGGGCTACATATAACAAAAAAAATGGTTGAAACTCTTAATGGTAATATTGAACTTCTCTCATGGAAAACAGGGAAAAAAATATTTAAAATTACTTTAAGAGAGGGTGAAAGGAATGGAAGAAAAATATAACATAATGATTGTTGAAGACGAGAAACTTGCCGGTAGGGCAATAAAAGACAATCTGAATAAAAGGGGTTTTTTAGTCCGGCTTTTTGAAACTGCCGAAGAAGCTCACCTCCATTTCAGGGAGAATCATGTAGACCTGATACTTCTTGACTATAAGTTACCTGGAATGAACGGAGAAGAGTTTTTTAAAAAAGTGAGGGAGATAGACCCGGAGGCTGTCTCTTTAATCATTTACTTATCCTAAATTTACGCACATTATTTTGTTAAA
>JAUWQW010000075.1 GCA_030610885.1 Candidatus Aminicenantota bacterium
TGACGCGTTGTTGAAAATGCATGCCTACGAACAGATACATGAGATATATCAAAAATACAGAGATAAAGGTTTTGCGAAAGCAAAAGTCGAAAGCGATAGACTTTCAAAAGAAATTGGACAGTTGGATTTAGACTGGGATAATGACTATCTCGTTTCTTCCCATCTATTTAATCCGCTTATAGAAAGTGCAGTCAGAGAGCTGGTTAAAAATTGTGGTGGTCTTATTTTGAAGCCGAATAATCTTGGCGGGTATGATAGAGTTCTCTTGGGTTCATTTTTATATGGACAAAGCAATATTTTAAAAGAAGTTTTTTCTGGAATTAGCCCAAATATTTGCTTTTATTTTAGGTTGGTGCTTACAGAAAAACTTGGGATGAATTTACGAAATGATTTCGCTCATGGGTTTAGTAAAAAGAAGTTTTTTACAAAAGAAACATCAAATAGGTTATTTCATGTTTTAATTTGTTTATCATTAGTGAGAAAACAAAACAAAGAATAATGAAGCCCCGCCATCCGCCATATTTTTTAGTAAATGTATGGGCGTATTTAACTCTGGTATTAAATTATTAATCAGAGAAGGGAGGATTTAATGAAAAAGATTATATTATTTTTATTGATGATATTATTCATCTTTCATATTCAATCTTATGGGATAAATCAAAATTTAAAACTGAAAAAAGAAAGCACTGAAATTTACAAGCTCAGCAAAGAATGGGAATCTGAGCGGAATTTTAAAGTCCCAGAATCTGTTATTTATAATTCATCGTTAGAAAAGATATACGTTTCAAACATTAATGGAAAATCAGGAAAAAAAGATGGAAATGGTTTTATCTCTATTTTAAATCTAAAAGGGAAAATTGAAAAATTGCAATGGATTACAGAATTAGATGCTCCAAAGGGCATGGCAATTAATCAAAATAAATTATTCGTAACAGACATTGATCACCTTGTTGAAATTGATATTAAAAAAGGTTTAATTATAAAAAAATATTCTGCTCCAAATGCATCTTTTTTGAATGATGTAGCAATCGATAAGAAAGGTAATATTTACATTTCAGATACTGGCAATGACACCATTTATAAAATGAGTGAAGGTAAAGTCACAGTCTGGCTAAAAGGTAGTGATATTAAAAGACCGAATGGCATTTATATTGAAAAAGAAATATTATATTTAGGTAATTGTGGAGATGGGTGTTTAAAAGCGATCTCTATTAAAGATAAAAAAATCAGGATTTTAGCTAGAATAGGAAGGAGTATAGATGGACTTGTCCCGGACGGAGAAGGAAATTTCATAATTTCAGATTGGAAAGGAAGAACAGCATTAATTTACCAGTCAGACTTTTTAATTGATCTCTTAGATACAACAAAAGTTAAAATAAATTCTGCAGATATTGAATACATTGTGAAAAAAAAACTTTTGATTATCCCAACTTTCTTTGACAACAGAGTTATTTCTTACAGATTAAAGAGGCAAAAGTAGAATGTTTGGTGCATCATTTGTTTTGTTAATACTTCCAATAATCATAATAATTCTGTCAATTTTTATCTATTATCTTTCTGGAAAGAAAAAAAAATAGGATAAATCTATGGAAATTTATGATAAGCTAAGTCATCCTTTAGCCTTTATAATATTCGTTTTAACATTATCTTTGCCAGTTTTTATAGGTTTTATTACATTAAAAAGAACAAAAGATCAATCAGATTTTTTTATTGGTGGAAGGAGGATGAATAAATTCGTTGTGGCATTATCTGCTGTTTCTTCAGGTCGCTCTTCCTGGTTGGTCCTGGGACTCAGCGGATTAGCTTTTGCGAAAGGTACTTGTGCTGTCTGGGCTGTTGTAGGTTATATACTGGTAGAGATGCTGCAGTTTATCTATATTGGCCGAAAATTACGCATTCAGACTGAATTATATAATTCCATTACTTTATTCGACTATTTTGAATCAAAATACAATGATAAAAAGCATCTGATTAGAATTACCGGGGCTATTATCATTGCAATTTTTATGGTTACTTATGTGGCAGCTCAATTTAATGCAGGGGCAAAAGCTTTGAGCACTGCACTGGATATCAATATGCTTTTAGCTCTTTTTATTTCTGCATTGCTCATCCTGGTATACGTGGTGCTGGGTGGATATATTGCTGTTGCTTATAATGATGTTATTCGTGCTATTATTATGCTGTTTGGCCTTGTTGTTTTTCCAGTATATGGAATAATAAAAATAGGCGGACTAAATATCCTTATAGAAGGGTTAGCAAGATTAAATCCAGCCTATATTGATCCTTTCTCTTTAGGGGTAGGTGTTATTATAGGGTTTTTAGGTATTGGATTGGGATCTCCCGGACAACCTCATATTGTTGTAAGATATATGTCTATTGATGATCCCGACAAATTAAGATTTTCTTCTGTTATAGGAACATTCTGGAATGTTGTTATGGCCTGGGGGGCAATTTTTATAGGCTTGCTGGGAAGGATGGTTGTGCCTTCTGTTGAGAACTTACCTATTAACCACCCTGAAGAAATGGTTTATATTGTGCTTTCAGCTAAATTTTTCGGTCCAATTCTCTATGGTTTGCTTATAGGAGGCATTTTTGCTGCTATTTTATCCACTGCGGATTCACAATTACTGGTTGTAGCCTCAACTTTTGTGAGGGATATATATGAAAAGATCCTGAAACAGGATGTAGAGATTGAGGAATCCAAAAAATTGAAACTAAGCAGGTATGTAGTATTATTTTCAGGGATCGTTGCAGTAATCATAGCCTATTATGCCCATGATGCAATCTTCTGGCTTGTTCTCCTTGCCTGGGGTGGACTTGGAGCCTCTTTTGGCCCCTCCTTAATTCTTTCTCTTTTTTGGAAAAGAACAACCATGCATGGTATTGTCTCTGGCATGATAACCGGTGCACTTATTACAATTATATGGAAGCTATTTTTAAAAGAATTAACAGGTATTTATGAACTTATCCCTGCTTTCCTATTTTCTATCATTGCGATTGTATTTGTAAGCTTATTAACAAAAAAGAATAAATAGAGACAATTTGAATAATTAAGTTTTTATGAAATATAAAATAATAAATTTTTATCGATTTTTTGAGAATAATTTATTAAAAGCTCAGTTATAGTTGACATTTTAGATTGTTATACTATATTATTCTAATAGATGAAAAAACTTTTTATATTTTTCCTGATATTTATAACCGTCAATTTTTGCTTGTTTTCAATAATACATAGATTCTATGGAGCCAGATCATTATCACTCGGATATGCTTCTGTAGCATGTAATTTTGATGTTAATTCGATATTTGTTAACCCTTCTCTATTATCCTTTGTAAGCTATTCTATAAGTGGATATCAGTATAATCACAGTTATTTGGATTATAAAAATTATTTGGATGATTTAAAAGTAATTATTAGTAATGACTTAAAAAATTTTACTAACTTAAAAGATATTGAAAAGGAAAATTTATTGGTAAAATTAAAGGGTTTATTTGATTCAAGACATGGTATTTATGGATTTAAATCTAATGATCCTGGATTTGTAACAAAAGATTATGGGTTTTCTGTCTCTTTTGTTAATACTGCTGTTATTAGCCCAAATAAAAGCGATATTTTATCTAAAAAAATAGATGAGATTTCAAATGAAGACATTGCTTCTTTAAATATGAATTTTATTGGTCTTAAATATACTAAATATTCTTTTGCCTATTCATTTAAGATTTCAGAAACAATTTCTTTTGGTGTGGGTTTGCATTTATTAAAAGGTAAGTCGGGTGATTTTAATTCTTCAATAATTGATGATATATTTTCTTCAGGCTCAGATTCTAAAACTTATCTTGAACATGGATGGAAGAATGCTGAACACAAATTTACAAAAATTGTGACAGATTTATCTTTTGCAACAGATATTGGAAAATATTTTAAATTGGGAGTTATTATAAAGAATGTAGGGAATCCAAAATTATCAACTTATGAAAGAGAAATTGTTATGGAGAAAAGAGTAATTGCTGGGCTTGCATTTAGGCCAGATATGAAGTGGGGAATTTATTTTGATATGGATGTTTTAAAAAGTGATCTTCTTTTAAATGGAGAGAAGATGCAACCCATTTCTTTTGGAATTGAAAGGGGTTTTTTCTATAATAAATTTTTTTTAAGGGCAGGATTCTTAAGTGATTTGACAGAAACTCATCTTTTTGGGAAAAAGTCTAATATTCTTTATGGTTTAGGACTTGGTTTTAATATTCATAATGTTATTGTTGACCTTGGTGTTGGTATTGATCCTGAAGGTAAACTTTGCAATCTGGCAATTTCAGGTATGTTTATATTAAAGTAAATATTTGACATATATTTATGTTTTAACTAAAATGTATATAGAATAAATAAAGACAATGAAGATTGGAGAAATTTTAATAAATGAGAATATATTAACACAGGACCAATTAAATATTGCTATAGAGAAGCAAAAAGATGAACCTGGGAAATTAGGGAGTGTTCTAATAAGACTTGGTTTTGTGACAGAGGAAGAGATAGCGCAAGCACTTAGTAAGCAATTTGGTTATCCATCAATAAATATTTCAAAATTTGATGTTGATGAAAAGGTTTTAAGTCTAATAAAACCTGAAGTTGCGAGAAAACATGTTATTTTACCTATTCATAGAATAGGTGCAGTTCTAACACTTGCAATGGCAGATCCTTCAAATTTATTTGTCCAGGAAGAAATTAGGTTTTCTTCGAATTTAAGAATTCAACCTGTTATTGCTCCAGAAAGCTCGATCCTTGCATCAATAGATAAATATTATGGTTTTGCTGATGGAATTGAAGCGCAAAGGTTTTTAGAAGAAATCGAGTTAGATGATGAATCCGCAATAGAGTTAGTTGAAGATGAGGAGGAAGAAAGTCTAACTGAGGCAGATTTTGATGAAGATGCACCTGCAATAAAACTGGTTAACCTTACTTTTAAAGATTCTATATCAAAAGGGGTTTCAGATCTACATTTTGAACCCTATGAAAGGACATTTAGAGTAAGAGTTAGGATTGATGGTATATTACATGAATATATGACTCCTCCAATGAATCTTAAAAATAAGGTTTTAGCAAGATTAAAAATTATGGCAGGAATGGATATAGCAGAGAAGAGGCTTCCTCAAGATGGAAGAATCAAGACAAAGATGGAAATAAATGGTAATAAAAAGGTTGTAGATATGAGAGTGTCATGTTTGCCAACTATACATGGAGAGAAAATTGTTGTTAGAATTCTTGATAAAGATAATTTAATGCTTGATATGACAAAACTTGGCTTTGAACCTTTATCATTGGATAAATTTGAAAAGAATATTACTGAACCGTGGGGGATTATACTGGTAACAGGTCCAACTGGATCAGGTAAGACCAACACTCTTTATTCAGCTATTTCTAAATTAAATAGTGAAGAAGTTAATATTATGACTGCTGAAGAACCAGTTGAGTTTAACCTGTTTGGAATTAATCAAGTTAATATAAAAGAACAAATTGGATTAACATTTCCTGCTGCATTACGATCTTTTTTAAGACAGGATCCTAATATTATATTGGTTGGAGAGATTAGAGATTTTGAAACAGCTGATATTGCAATAAAATCTGCATTAACTGGGCATTTAGTGTTATCAACGCTCCATACTAATGATGCTCCTTCTACAATTGCGAGAATAATAAATATGGGCATAGAACCTTTTTTGGTCTCAAGTTCAGTAAGATTAATTGTTGCTCAACGATTGATAAGAAAGTTGTGTGAAAAGTGTAAATCAATTATCAAGATCCCGCCTCAAACTCTTATTGATGTTGGTTTTTCTCCTGAAGAGGCAAAATCAGTAAAAATTTATGAAGCTAAAGGTTGTGAACACTGCCACAATACTGGATATAAGGGAAGAATTGGGCTATTTGAAGTTATGGAAATAGATGAGGAGATAAGAGAGCTAATTATGGTTGGAGCCTCTACTTCAGAATTAAGACAAAAATCAAAAGAGAAGGGAATGTTGACTTTGCGGATGAGTGGAATTGAAAAGATAAAAGCAAGTATAACTTCTATTGAAGAAGTGTTGAGAGAAACAACAAAGATGTAAGGAGAAAAATTATGGCATTACCACTTCCTCAGTTGTTAAAAATAATGGTAGATGAAGGTGGAACAGACCTTCATATAACAACTAATTCTGCTCCAATAATAAGGGTTAATGGGAAGATAAGAAGAATAGAACATCCACCATTAACCCCTGCTGAAACCAAGCAGATTATTTATAGTATTTTGAATGATAGCCAGAAACATAAATTTGAAGAAGATTGGGAGCTTGATTTTTCTTTTGGCATAAAAGGGATTGCTCGCTTTAGAGCAAATGTTTTTATGCAAAGGGGAGCAGTTGCTGGAGCATTTAGAAGGATTCCTTATGAAATATGGAGTTTTGAGAAATTGGGGCTTCCACCTATTGTTTCAACACTTGCAAATATACCAAGAGGATTGGTCTTACTGACAGGACCAACAGGTTCTGGAAAAACCACATCTATAGCAGCATTAATTGATAAGGTAAATAAAGAGAGGCCAGTTCATATCATCACTATTGAGGATCCGATTGAATATTTACATAGCCACAGAAAAGCAATTGTAAATCAAAGGGAATTGCATGCGGATACAAAGAGTTTTGCTGGTGCTTTAAGATCTGTTTTAAGAGAAGATCCTGATGTTGTTTTAATTGGTGAGATGAGGGATCTTGAAACTATTAGAGCTGCTATAACAACAGCTGAAACCGGACATTTAACTTTTGCAACCTTACATACAAATTCTGCTTCTCAAACTGTAAATAGAATGATCGATGTTTTTCCTCCACATCAACAATCTCAAATACGAACTCAATTGTCAATGAATTTAGAAGGAATTGTTACACAGGCTTTATTACCAAGAGCAGATGGTAGAGGACGGTGCGTGGCTGTAGAAGTGCTAATTCCAAATATTGCAATCAGGCACTTAATAAGGGATAATAAGATTCATCAGATATATTCTACAATGCAAACTGGTCAGGAGAAATACGGAATGATAACTTTTAATCAATCTTTAGCAAACCTCTACTTTAAGAAGATTATCACAGTTGATACTGCAATGGAGGTTTCTCATAACCAGGATGAGTTAAGTGATTTAATAAAAAGAGGACCTGATGCTATAATAAGTGCATTCAGGCCTAATTATGGGGGATTTGGCTCTTCAAAAGATTTAAAATCCCATGATTTTTAAGGAGGAATAATGGCTGTATTTAGATTTAAAGGTAGAAATAAAGCTGGAGATGTTGTTGAAGGTGAAAAAGTTGGGAGAACAGCTCAAGAGATAGCCTTAAGCCTTGAAAGAGATCAAATAAGAGTTTTGAGCATAGAAAAGAAAAAAATTGCTGTTAGAATTCCGTTTATAAGTGGAAAAGGAAGGAGGAAAAAAGTTTCTCTTAAAGAATTGTCTGTATTTAACCGTCAGTTATCTGTTATGTTTAATGCTGGTCTTCCTATTACACAGGGGCTTGGTATCCTTGCAGCACAGCAAAAAAACAAGTATTTTGAAGAAGTTTTACAGGAAGTGAGAAGGGATGTTGAAGCTGGCTCTAACCTTTCTAATGCTTTGAGGAAATATCCAGATGTTTTTAATAATCTTTATACAAGTATGATACAGGCAGGAGAAGCTTCGGGTAATTTGGATACAATATTAATGAGATTGTCTGAATATATTGAAAATATGCAGAAAATTGTAAGAAAGGTAAAATCTGCAATGACTTATCCTGTGGTTGTTATAGTCTTAGCTGTTTTAATAACTGCTCTTATATTATGGAAAGTAGTTCCAATATTTGAAGATATGTTTTCTCAATTAGGAGCAGCTTTACCCATGCCAACACAAATTGTGATGGCTGCGTCAGATTTCTTGCAGTCTTATGTTCTTTTAATTATTATTATTATAGCCGGGCTATTTTTTGTATTCAAATCTTATTATAGAACCTATAAAGGAAAAAGAGTAATAGATAGATTGAAATTGAAAGTTATTGTGTTTGGGGATTTACTATTAAAGGTTGGAGTTGCCCGGGTCACAAGAACAATGGCTACACTTTTAGATTCTGGTGTAGAAATCATTGAAGCTATTACCATTACATCGAAAACCGCAGGCAATGCAACAATTGAGGATGCTGTGTTTAAGAGTAGGGCATCAGTTCAAGAAGGTAAACCTTTATATTCTTCCTGGGAAGAAACGGGCATTTTCCCTTATATGGTTACTCAGATGGTATCAGTTGGAGAACAGACAGGTGCTTTATCAAGTATGCTTGGTAAAATAGCCGATTTTTATGATGAGGAAGTGGATGCTGCAGTTGCTGCTCTTATCTCAATTATGGAACCTATAATGATTCTAATTTTGGGTGGTTTGGTCGGCTCTGTGGTTATTGCCATGTACCTGCCAATGTTTAGCATAATTGGTCAAGTTGGTTAATCAAGGCATTGATTTTTATTGAAGGCGGAAAAATAAGAAGAAGATTTGTATTCTTAAATTCATTAAGAATAGCTATATATTCAGTATTAATTTTTATTTCGATTTTTATATTGATCGTCTTCAGAAGTCCATATTTTCCAAATTTAGCTTTTATTATGTCTTTGCTCATTGCTCTTGCTTTCAGTATTTTAAATTTTCCTTTATTTAATGTACTAAAATATAGATTTATAGTATATATCCAATTGTTTATTGATATTATTATAATTACGCTGATAGTCTATTTTTCAGGTGGAATTAGTAGTCCTTTTTATTTTTTATATATACTACCTGTAATTGTTTCATCTATTTTTTTAACAAAAAGAGATACATTTTATATTGCTACTCTTTCATTCATCTTTTTTGGGACTCTATCAGACTTAATGTATATAAAGATAATTCCTTTTTATTCTGGAATTTATCCTACTGATATTTCATTTGGGAGCTTTATTTATAATATTATAATGAGTTTTGTTGCTTTTTTAACTGTTGCAATCATTTCTTCTTATTACTTTGAGAACATAAGAAAGATTGGAGAAGAATTAAAAAACACTCAAGAGAATTTAAAAGATTTAACTCTATTAAATAATACTGTGATGGAAAAAATGGGAAATGGGTTTATTACATGCGATTCAGATGGAAAGATCATCTCTTATAATAAAAAGTCAAAAATTTTACTTAATTTTAATACAAGATGTAATGTTTTTGATTTATTATTTTCAAAACCTGATTTACTAAATTTGAAAAGAGAATTAGATTCCAATAATAAGTATTATTTTGAGAAAGAAATCAACAGCTTTTTTCTTGGGATTTCAGTTTCATTTATTAAAGGTATTTATTCTTTTGATAAAATTTTTGTTTTTATTATTACAGATTTGAGTGAAAAAAAAGTAATTGAAGAAGCTTTAAATAAAAAAGAACACCTGGCATTGATAGGTGAAATGTCTGCAGGCATAGCACATGAAATCAGGAATCCTTTGGCATCTATATCTGGGGCAGTTCAATTTCTTGAAAGGGAGCTGAAACTTAAAACTGAAAATAAAAATCTTATGGATATAATAGTAAGAGAATCAAGTAGACTTTCAAAATCAGTTGAAGAGTTTCTTGATTTTACTAAGGTAATCCCTTTAGATAAATCTAAGTTTGATCTTGCGATTGTAATTGATGAGATGATCGAATTAATTAAATTGAATAGTAAAAAAGTAAGATTTATCAAAAAATATAGTAAAGGTAATAAAGTTTTTGCTGATATAAACAAAATAAAACAGCTTGTATGGAACCTGGCTAGTAATTCTGTTAAAGCTGTAAATTATAATGGTGTTGTACAAATTAGCATCTATGATGAGAATGGCCATATAAACCTTTCCATAAAAGATAATGGTATTGGAATTGATAGAAAAGAACTATCAAAGATTTTTATACCTTTTTATTCAAAATTCAGTTCTGGGATAGGTCTTGGAATGGCTGTAATTAAAAGGATAATTGAAGAACATAACTTTGATATTAAAATAAATTCAAAAAAAAATATTGGCACTGAGGTAATAATATGTTTCAAAAAAATATAAAAATTTTATTGGTAGATGATGATGATAGTTTAAGAGATATGCTAAGTATTGTACTAAAAAAAGAAGGCTATGATGTTGTAAGTCTTGAAAATGCAATGTTAGCATTAAAAATATTGAAAAAAAGATCATTTGATCTGATAATCTCAGATATAAAAATGCCGGGTATAAGTGGGATTAAGTTATTAAGTAAGATAAAATCAATTAACAATGAAATTCCTATAATAATGATTACAGCATATGCTTCTACAAATGATGCAGTTGAAGCAATGAAATTAGGAGCTGAAGATTATATTACAAAACCCTTTAACCTGGATGAGTTAAAAATTATAATTGACAAAGCCCTATATAAAAAAAATATTGAAAGGGAAAATGTTGAGCTAAGGTTAAAGTTATCTAAAGAAGATAAATTTGAAGACATAATTGGAAATAGCTCAAAAATATTAAAGATTTATGAGTTAATAGATAACATCTCAAAAACAGATTCCAATGTTTTAATCACAGGTGAAAGCGGAACAGGTAAGGAATTGATAGCAAAAGCAATTCACTCTAAAAGTCTTAGAGCAGCAAAGAATTTTGTTTCAATTAATTGTGGAGCATTACCGGAAAATTTATTGGAAAGTGAGTTGTTTGGACATGTAAAGGGCTCTTTTACGGATGCATACAGAGATAAAATGGGATTGTTTGAGCAGGCTGAGCAGGGTACAATTTTTCTTGATGAAATAGCTGAAATGTCTCAAAAAATGCAGGTTAAGTTATTGAGGGCGATTCAAGAAAGAAAAATAAGAAGAGTTGGGAGTAATTCGGAAAAAGAAATTGATGTGAAGATAATTTCAGCTACAAATAAAGATTTAGAAACAAGTATGAAAGAGTCTGAATTTAGGCCAGATTTATTTTATAGGTTAAATGTAATTCCAATAAAGGTTCCACCATTAAGAGAAAGAAGAGACGATATTCCTTTGTTAATGCAACATTTTTTAGATAAGATTAATAAAAAGTTTGGTAAAAATATTGAGGGCTTTGAAAAAAAAGTGATTGACCTATATATGAATTATTCATGGCCTGGAAATGTCAGGGAATTGGAGAATTTTATCGAGAGAGCTGTAGCTTTAGAAAAAAACAATATTATAGGAGTGGAGAATATACCAACAGATATGATCTATAATGTTTCTGGAGGTGAAATTGACAGAGAGGATTTAGCAACATTGTTGTACGAAGGGGATTTTGATTTTTATAGATATATTGATAATATAAGTAAAAATATTATTTTAAAAGCATTAAGTATGAATAATTCAAATATTAAGAAAACTGCAGAAATGTTGAAATTGAGTTACAGGTCTTTAAGATATCTTATAAGTAAGTATAAATTGAAATAGATAATAGGGTGTTTTATATATAATGAAAATAATTCTTGCATCTTCATCTCCAAGAAGAAAAGAGTTGTTAAAGCTAATAGGCATTGAACCAGAGGTAATTGAACCTATGGTTAAAGAGCATATTAAGCTGGAAGAGAAATCTTCAGATTTTCTTAAAAGATTAACAATTTTAAAGGGTAATAGTGTTTATATAAATGAATATTTTAATTCTATTATTATCTCTTCTGATACTATTGTTTTGCTGAAAAACAACATTATTGGGAAACCAAAAGATAGAGAAGATGCGTTTTGTATTTTAAAATCTCTCTCAAAGAATGTGCATGAAGTATGGACAGGGGTTTCTATAATTTATAAAGGTAAAGCTTATTTTGATTATGCAAAAACGAAAGTTTTTTTTGAAGAAATTAAAGATGATGAAATAGATTATTATCTTGATAATGAGGATTATATGGATAAAGCTGGCGCTTATGCTATTCAGGGTAAGGCATCTGTTTTTGTAAAAAAAATTGATGGCTGTTTTTTTAATGTTATGGGGTTTCCCTTAAATTTATTTTTTAATATGCTAAAAAATATTGGAATAAATATTTATAAATAGTAAATTTTAATAATTAAAGAATAAAATCTAAGTAGATTTTATTCTGTGAAACCTTTTTGTATTAAATATAGTCACTTAAAAAAAAATTGATAGGGCTTGACAAAGTAAAATCTTGTGCTATGCTGAGTTTTAAAAAATGACTTTGAGTCAGTTAAATATTTAAAGTTACAAAATGGACGATAGTCATTTGAGGAGGAAACATGGGAATTATAGAAAGAAAAGAGAGGGAAAAGGAGGAAAGGCATAATTCTATAATAGATGCTGCTGAAAAGGTGTTCTTTTCAAAAGGTGTAATTAATTCTACAATGGATGAGGTGGCAGAAGCTGCTGAGCTGAGCAAAGGCACTATTTATCTTTATTTTAGAAGTAAAGATGATCTATTTCATGGGATAATTCATAGGGCAATGTTAAAATTAGAGGGAGTGTTTAAGAAAGTATCTTTAGAAGAAGGTTCAGGAGCGGAAAGGCTTACCAGAATTGGTGAAGCATATTTTAAATTCAGTGATGAATATCCTGATTATTTTGATGCTATGCTTCATCAGGAGGAGAAATGTCTGTTTGAAAACGGAGTAGATAAGAAGGGCTACTTTTTTAAGTGTAATGAAGTAGGGAACAGTGTTTTCAGTATATTAGCAAATATTATAGGAGATGGTATCAAAGATGGGAGCCTGAGGCCGGACATTGACCCGATGAAGCATGCAATAACATTATGGGGCCATACAACAGGGATAATGCAGATAATTAAATCAAAGAGCCATGTTTTAGAAAGAATAGCAGGTATTACAGGTGAAGAGCTTATTAATTATTCGTTTGATCTTATAAGGAGGTGCTCAAGAAATGTTGAAAAATAAACTATTTTCCATAATGTGTAATAGATTAAAAGGATTAAGAAATTTTGTGAAGAAACCCGATTTTTTGCTAAAGAAACTGGTCTTTAATTTTTTATTTATCACTTTTACTATATCACTGTTTCCGGGGAATCTTGATGAATATATTAAGATGGGGCTTGAGAGTAATCTTGTACTAAAACAGGAACAATTTTCATTAAAAAAGAGCCTATATGCTTTAAGAGAAGCAAAAGGAATGTTTCTACCTTCTATAACTATTAATTCAAGGTTATCAAGGGCAGGTGGTGGAAGGGTTATTGAATTTCCTGTAGATAAAGGTGTAGATAAAGGGGACAGGTAATTTATTTTATTTTTTTATTGAAAATATGGTTATTTTAGTTTACTATAATAAGTAGATCAGATTGTTGTTTTGTCAGAAAAAAAGAGAGCAATAAATGATTAATTATTTAGAGGAGGAGATCAAATGGCAAGAGTAAAACGTTTAAAAGTTCTTGGGGAAACTGCATACTACCATATTATTTCAAGAACTGTTGGGAAAGAGTTTTATTTAGGTGATGTGGGAAAAGAGAAGCTTCTAAAAATAATAAAGAGATACTCTTCTATCTATTTTGTTAAGGTAATTGGTTTTGTTATTATGAGCAATCATTTTCATTTACTTATAAAGATGGAATCAGGAGATATGTATAAAGATGAAGAGCTTGAAGTTCGCATAAAAGCTTTTTATGGGAGAGATGAATTAAGTGTGTGGAGTCTTTCTGATTTTCGCAAGAAGTTGAGTGATATTTCAGAATATGTAAAGTCTATAAAGCAGAGCTTTTCCTGTTGGTATAATCGAGTAAATTGTCGTACAGGATACTTTTGGGGAGACAGATTTAAGAGTGTGTTAATTGAGAGAGGAGAATGT
>JAUWQW010000037.1 GCA_030610885.1 Candidatus Aminicenantota bacterium
GAGGGTTTAATCTTTTTTTCTCCAGACCAGAGGTTGCCAATATCTGTGAAAAATGTTAAATAAATTCGTTCAAAAGCTGGAAATATCCATATAGCCCTTTCTATTTTCATTAAGGAGATTCTGTATTCTAAATTTAAAATATAACCTCCGGTTCCACGGAAATACCCGGAAGGAAACCCTCTCATAAGTCTAAATATATTATTTTCGTCAAGAGTGAAATTTTGTTCTATCTCATTTCCTCCCATGTAAAATAAACGTTTTGCCTTTCCCCAGGAATTACTAATTCCGAGTCTTAATGCCAGAACATTTGGTCTGAATATTGAAATAAATTGCTTTAATTCCAAAGATGCTGTGTTTATATTAAAATCACTGCCAAGAATTTTGTCATCCCTTGTGTATGATATGGTAAAACGAGTTCCATCTGAATCAGATATAGAATCGTAATACTTTTTAGCTGAATTGAAAATAAATGAGAATTTTATTCCATTTAAATTTTGATTATAATTTTCTTGATTATTAAAATCTTTATCTGTATTTTTCTCAAAATATATATCTGAGTATAAATAATATTGAGATTTTTCCCTTATTGATATGGGAAATAAACATCCCATTTTTAATTTTTTTTCAATATTCAGATATTCTTGATTATTATCATCATTGTATAAATTTGAATAATTCTTATATTGAAATATTAAAGAAGGATATAAAGCATCAAAACAATAAGTAAAATTATAGCTAAATCTATTAGTTTTTAGTCCATAATAAGCTTTAAAAATGAATTGATTTTTAAATAAAATGTCATTTCCTGACATGTAAATCCCCGGCTGAAAGTAATTCCCCGCATCTCTATAATCACATATAAAATATTTTGGTGCAAGGTCTCTTATGAAGTTGTATTTTTTTATCCTATAAGATTTGTTAAATATTGCTTTTTTTTCATTATTTGAACTTTTATTGAAATATACTTCTTCTGGTTTTAGCTCTAATAGATTTAATAACCCAATATCAAATCCATTTGAATTAAAAAAGGAAACTATTATTTTGTCTGATTTTCCTGCAAAAAAGAAGTATTTGATAGAAGGAAGTTTCTTGTCCTTGTAAATGTAAAATTTTCTTTGTTTTAATTTTATAAAAGCCAATCTGTATTTTTTTTCATATTCAGTTATAAAATAAATTTCATTGAGATTTTTCCAGTGCGGATAATAACTTTTCAATTTATTATCAGTTAAAATCTCTATTAGTTTTCCTTCCTTACTAAAAATAGCAATACTCCAATTTGAGTTATTTCTTTTTATTGATGCTGCAATAAAATTTTTATCAGAAGATAGAGAAATATGTGAAATTGAATTAAAACCCTTTGAAATGATCCTTTCTTTTTTACTTAATTGATCGAATAAAACAATAAATGATTTGCTTTTAATTCTTTTTACACAATAAAATTTGTTTGATTTATCTATTTTTATTGGGTAAAAAAGTCTTTTACCTTTTGATAATTTTTTTAATCTTTTTGTGCTTAAATCATACTCATATAAATCTGAAAAATTATAATATGATTTAATATAGTCAACTGAAGAAAAATATAATTTGTTATTAACTTTTGAATAGGATAATCCGCTTATAATTGATTTTTTAATCAGCCTTTTTGTTTTTCCTGTTATGGGATTTAATTCAAAGATACCCGGGTATTTTTTGTAATTATTTCTAACAAATAATATTTTTTCTTTATTTATTACTATTGGATATTTTTTATATAATCCATCTTTTGTCAGGGATTTTATAGGGTTTTTTTTAATATTCTCTGATGTAGCAATGTTTTTGCAGAATTCATTCCATAAGCAAGTTAAACTCTTATCAAAAGTTTTTTTAAATACATTTGATATTGATAATTGAATAGGGTCGTGTGTGTAGTCCTTTACAAATTCTGGAATTTTCTCTTCTCCATATTTATCTGCTAAGAACTGAAAGAATTCTGCTCCATAAAGATATTTAGAAGTTGGACCTGGCCATGTTGTGGAATTACCATATAGCTTAGTCCAAAAAGGAATTTTTTTCTCTTTAGCAATATTATTGAGTATTATATTGAAATCAGGAGTGTTTAATCTACCCCACTGGTTAAGCTTAGATTCCATATAAACAGCTAACCCCTCAAGTATCCATGTAGGTAGCATAGATGCAGGATACGATATTGGAGAATTCCCAAATATATTTCTTAAAAAATATGTAAAGCCTGAACCAGAATTCAAATTGAAAATATGTGTCATTTCGTGAGATAAGACAAGATATATCCAGTCTCTATAACTTCCAATCATTGATTCAGGCTCAGGGTTAAAAATATATATACCTATCTGGTTAAAGGGAAAATATGTTGCATACCCATTTGAGTTGTCGTAAATATCTGTTAATAAAATTCTGATTTTCCCTTTTATTGGATTTTGCCAGAATTTTAGTGATTTGCTGTAAATCTCCTGAGCCTTTTCAAGTGTATAAAATGCAAGGTTTTTATAACCTTTTTGAAAAATAACTATAAATTTTTGATTTGAAATTTCTTCCCACTTTAATTCTGGATGAAATTTTTGACTTAAGTTATTTACAGGTATTATCAAATATGAGAAATAGAAAAGAAATATAAAAAAAAGTAGGGTTGTTTTTTTTAACACTCAGTTTTTTTCGAGATATTTTTCTGCATCTAAAGCAGCAGTACATCCTTTTCCTGCAGCAGTTATAGCCTGTTTATAGTGTGGGTCCTGAACATCACCGCATGCAAACACCCCGGGGATACTTGTTGCAGATTGCTGAAATTTATCTATACATGTAATAATATAACCATTTTTGTCCATTTCAATTTGTTCTTTAAACAGTTTTGTCTGTGGAGTATGGCCTATTGCCATAAAAACTCCATCAACACTTAATTCAGATATATTTGAGGTTTTTTTATTTTTTAATCTTACCCCTGTTACATGCTCATCTCCAAGAATATCATCAATAACTGAGTCCATAATAAATTCTATTTTTGGATTGTCTGCTGCTTTCTGGATCATTATTTTTGAGGCTCTAAATTTATCTCTTCTATGAATAATATACACTTTGGAAGCATAGCGTGTAAGAAATATTGATTCCTCCATAGCACTATCCCCTCCACCAGCAACGCAAACTACTTTATCTTGAAAAAAGAAGCCGTCACAAGTAGCACATGCACTAACTCCACGTCCCATTAAACGTTTTTCATTCTTAAGTCCTAAAAGATTGGCAGTAGCACCAGTTGAAATGATTACTGATTTAGCATAATATTTTTTGTTTTCTTGCCAGATAATTTTTTTGTTAGCGCTTAATTCAACTTTTGTGATATCCGCAGTTATGAATTCAGCACCAAATTTTTCAGCTTGACTTCGCATTTGAGCAATTAAGTCAGGACCAGTTATTGCATTTTTGAAACCAGGGTAGTTTTCTACTTCAAGTGTAGTCATTAATTGCCCGCCTGATTGATAACCCTCAAAAACAAGGGGTTTTAAATTTGCTCTTGCAGTATAGATCGCAGCAGTTAACCCAGCTGGTCCTGCACCTATTATAATAACATCTCTTTGTTCCATTGTTTTATTCCTTATTATTTTATATGAGGTTTTAGAACATTAATTCTATTTTATTAATATAAAAAAGTCAATCTTGTTTTTATACTTTTATAATAAGTTTTTTTTGGTTTTTAAGATCTTTTCTCACTGCTCTTAGGAACGAATTAATATCAGGTGTTTTTTCTTTATTAAATGTGACAGAAGATAAAACTATGATGGGTATTACTACATTACCATTTAGTTCAAATTTGATATTATTGAATTGTTTTCTTAGTCTCTCTTTTAGAATTAAGGTTCCAGCTTTGTCTGTCATTTGTAAAATTATTAAGAGGTGATTGTATTTTAAGGAACCAAGCGAACCGATTGTGTCAAGCAGGCGTAAGGAAGGAGTCAAGATCTTTGCCACTTCTGAAAATGTTTTATCTAATTCTTCTATATCTGGTTCTCTTAATATAGAGTTAGTATTTATCCAGGCAACTGAAAGAGAAATGCATGATAATGGAGTATTATAACGTAGATTTCTGTAAATCTCATTCTGCAGATTTTTTTTTGTTTCTTTTACTTTAAGAATTTCTATGGGAAATTTGAATAATTTTTTTATAGGACTTTTTTTATTGATTTTAGATTCAGTTATAATTATCTCTTTTTTTAAATCTACTGTTTGAAAATTTTTTGTAAATTCTTCCAACAATTTTATTGATATACCTTTTTCTTGCAAAACTGAGACAATAGATTCACCATATTCCATAAGATGTTTATTTTTTTTAAATAAATCAGTTAAAGTTTCAATAAGTTGCTCATTTGAAAGGTTTTTTTTATATGAAACAGCATTAATAATCCATTCTGCTGTAAGAGCATTAAAAACAACATTAAATCTATCTGACAATTGGTTGTCAATTTTTGAGATAATATCAGGCTTCATTCCATATTTATCCAAATTTTTTATAAAATGCTTTTTCATATGAGAAAGTATATTTTGTAGTTTTTTAATATTTGAAACTTGATTATCGTGAATATAATTTGATGCAATTTTCTTAATTGCAATTTCTGTGTCTTTGATAAAAACAGGAATCAACTTATCTTGATCAATACCACTTAAAGAAGCGATCTTTTTAGCTAATGTTAGAAGTTCTGTTTCTGTTTCATTATCATCTACAACTTTTTTATAGGTAAAATAATTTAAATGAATTCCCTTTATACCTTTTTCTTTTATGGATTCACTTATTTTTTGTACTGTTTGAAAGTTTTTACTATCATTTAGTAGGACAAAGAGTTCTATGAGATCATTGATAGAAACTTCTTTATGTAAACTTATTGAATGGATCCCTGCAAATTTAAATCTATCTGTTAAACGTTGGGTTTTTATTTTATCATCTATTATACATTTGTTACAAATAAGTGATTCACCTTCCATATGAAAATCAATTGGAGTAATAATATTAAAAGCTTTATTCAAATAAAAATAAAAATTTTCTGCTCCTTTTTTTGCAATGGGATGATCTTGGCCATACATGTTAAAATTGTTGAATGCTATCCAGAAGAAGTGTAAAAGTGTTTCTGCACTCGACTTAAGAAGGCTCCCATCTGAATTTTGTTTTATATCCATTGTTTAATTGTTTTAATTTCCTTTTATCATATTTCTATTTTAGATACAAAATATATTTTTTTCAATACTAAAATTTATTAAGTGTTTTTAACAATCTTTCAAAAAGAGATATGAAGCAAATGAATGGGAGTTCTAATATTCTTTTATTCTTCTTAAAGCCTCTTTTGCCAAAACTCTTACACTTCTATATTTATCATTTTTTGCAAGCCTTTCTAATTTTGCAATTGAAGTTGCAGCTTTTGGACCCAAAACCCCCAAACAATGACAGGCTGTTTCTCTTATACGACAATTATTATCATCAAGGCTCTTTATAAGCAAATTTAAGGTCTCTTTTTTATTTGGAGCTATTTGGAAAATGGCATATAGTGTGATATTTTTGTCTTCTCTTTTTTGTGTTCTAAAAATCTTAATTAATTTTTCTTTTGTAGAAATTGCAAGCTCTTTTAATTCTATCAATTCACGCAAAGCTATTTGCCTGAACTGTGTGTTTAGTGCATCAATTAAGGGTTCCGATTGTTATCTCTATTAACATTGAAACGAACTAACAGAGAGTGGCTAATAAGAGCTGTTTTTTTATTTGAACTTGTTATTCCATACTTAATTAATGAATCTGTAACTCCTTTGCCCATATATTTTAATGCAGATTTACATCTCCACGACAGATCAATATCATTACTTCCCAAACCTGGAATAATAGAATGTGCTGCTGTGACAGCCTCTTCTTTAAGATCTTCTAATGCTTTAACAGCATCCTTTTTAACCTCAATATCACCTCTTTCAAATGCTTGTGCAAGAATTGGTACATACTTTGCTGCATTGCGGCTATTTCTTGCAAGTATACCCATAGCTTTAACAGCAATCCTGGGATTTCTATTATGTATAGCCTCTTGAAGGTAAGGAATTGCGGTCTTATCAGCAAAATATAGAGATGCCACAGCTCGAATTGAATTACGTCTTTCTAAAGCAAGAGCATCTATAATTGCAGGGATATTTTGCTCAGGTGGTACTATAGACATAATAAGCATGTCTGTAGCTATTTCTCTTATTTTGGGATTACTATCTTTTAAGGCGTTATGCACAATTTTTAGATGCTGTTTTTTATCTTTAACACTTTTGAAATAGAGTAGCAAGCCGTTTGCCCTTAATGATTGAATCTTATCTTTTGAAGAGCGGGATATTTTTTTAAGAATTATTACAGATCTATCTCCCCATACTTTTAAAAGTAAGCCAGATTTAGCAGCAATACTCTCCTCTCTCCCTAAAAGATTTGCAAGAGGATATATGAGAGATTCATAAAGCTTTTCTAAATTTCTTTTTGTCATTATATCATGATTTATATTATTTCCAATTGCTACTTGATTTGGAATATAGCTAAAGATTATAATATTTACAACATTAAGTGTCGCGTTAACTACTTTTTTATTGGAACTTTCAAGCCCCTTTTTCAGTATTATGTTAAAACTCTCAAGATGTTCTCCTCGATGTGCAAGTATTAATAATGCATGTAATCTAACATAGAAGTCTTCATTGCCCATCAATGATACAAGTGTTAAGTTGTTTCTTCTTGATTTCAAAAATATCTGCCAGTCTGAATGTATAAAGTTTTTACTTCTTAGAATCTGAATAAGATTTTTCTTCTCTTCTGGTATTTCGGAAATATTTGCTTCATACATAATTTTTGTTAGAATTCTTGTCTCTTTTTCATTTGAAACTTCCATTGTTTTACGAAGAACTTGTTCTAGATCAGCTCTCTCTTCATCATTGGATTGAGTCCATAGTATCCTGATAATTCTTGCAACCTGTATGGGTGTGGCTTTATTCAGAGATTTTTCTAAAATAGCTTTTACCTCAGTTCCATATTTAAGTAAGATATTAGTAGCTGTTAATACTATTTCTTGTTCAGTATCATTTAGTTTATCAATACAAAGCTTGATTAATTTTTTATCTATTCCTGATATTTTGGCTAAACTATTTAAGGAATATAATCTCTCTCTTTTATTAACACTAAAGCAGCATTCAATTAATTCTTTTAAATACTTATCTCCTTTTTTCGAATCTAATTCATATAACAATGCTTTTACCTTTATAATGATTAAGTAACTGTTGATCTCCAACGAGTCTTTTAGATAAGGAATTGCTTTTCTGCCCATTTGCAAAATCACTTTTCTTGTTAAATCAGATGCATGATCGTCTCTAGCAAAAAGATAAACCATGACGGGAATACTAAATGTCGCATCAGTCCCAAATTTCTCTATTTTTTTAATAGATTTAATTAATTCACCTTCCATTTCAAACCTTTTCTTTTCTTCAACATAGGAGCGGTTTTTAATTACTTTCAAGCATTCTTTTATTGTTTTTATTTGATTTTCTGTTAATTTTGTTTGTTTTATAAAAAGGCTATCAATTGATATTAATTCTAAACTTGATGGAGTATCTTTGGAATTTTCATTATTACAGTAAAACAATAGTATTGTAATTATTAAGATAGTGAATAATTGTTTTATTCTCATTATATCTCCTTATTACAGATATATTTCTTAATTTTTTAAGTGAGGTTTTCTTTAATTATTTTTATAACATTATTATGAACTAATGGAATTGAAGCAAGAATTCCAGTATTGTTTTTAAGTGTTTTACCAGTATTAAAATCAAGTTTTTTTCCAAAGATATCGCTTACAATCCCACCTGATTCTTCAACAATAATACTTCCAGCTGCGTGATCCCAGATCTTTTCTTTATAATTTGGAGTTTTGGGATGTGGAATTCTAAGATAAATTTCAGCATCTCCATTTGAAATCATCCCATATTTTACCTGGCTATCCATTTGTACAGGGGGTTTTTCAATATTTAAAGATTTTGCGATTTTATTCTGTAATTCCAAATTACTATGAGAAGATTCATAACTCTCAATAAATCTCATTTCTTTTGTACTTGAAATATTCGATACAAATATCTTTTTTGAAGTCTTTTTCTCAATATTAAAGATTTTGGCTCCTTCATTTTTAATAGCTGAAAATAGATATCCGGAGCTTGATGTATCATTGTTAGTCTTTAGGTTAGGACATCCAAGAATACCTAATTTTACTTCTTCTTCAACAATAAGAGCTAAAGCAATGGCAAATTGTTCTCCTCTTAGAAAGCCTTTTGTTCCGTCAATTGGGTCAAGAGTCCAGAAAATCTTTTCTGTTGATTTAGAACCAAAATCAATACTTTCGAATAGAATATCTTTATTCATTGTTTTTTTTATCTCAGAATATTTTTCAAAAAAGTATAATATTTTTTTAAGAATTTCTTTATATTCAGGATTTTTCAAATCATTAGAGTTCTCTTCCGCAACAATTGGGATGTCAGGGAAATTATCATTTAAAATTTTGCAAACAATGGCTTGAGATATGAAATCTGCAATGGTTACAGGGCTTTTATCTGATTTAGTAATTGTGTCTCTCATGTAGAGTTCCCTTTGAATGTTGCTTACAATCCTCATTGCTCTTATAACAGCATTTTTACCTATTTTGAGCTCTTTTTTGTACATTTTTTTGTTATGTCTATTCTCCTCTCTTTTCAAAATAATGTGAGATGTAATTTGAATATAATTTATATACTGCTAAATTACCAGGGTCTATTTTTTTAAGTTCTATTTCGTTTCTATTGAGAGTGTTGATTATATCTTGAGGTTTGTCTTTAATGTTAAATCCTCTAAAACGATCCTTATACATTTCCAATTTTTTAATGTTTTCACTTATATTATAAGGTATTTTTTTATATTCGATTCGACCATTTTTATGTGAATCAAGAATAGAACGAGAAACAATATTTATGGGTAATATTTTAACTAAATCAAGGCATCTTTCTCTTGTATATTTTGCTAATTCTTTTCTGTTTTTTTCTATATTTGCAGATACTGATATTGGTTTTCCCATACTTATATATATGTTTCCAAGATTTTTTAACATTTTTAGAGAATCAATTATATGAAAAGTGTGGGGGATATTTTTACTGGTTTTAATTATTTCAACATCCTCCCTTACTTTACTATAATCAACATTGAATGGAACTATATAAGTTTCATTGTCTGACAGATTTTTGTTTGATTTTAGTATTTCTTTTTTGTTTCTTTCATATTCAAGCATTGCTTCAAATACAGTAGGGAAAAATTCCCCGTATTTTCCATTCTGGGAAATATTTTTTCTTGTTCCTTCAGGGAAAATTAAAATATCGGTACCATGTGCAATGAAATTTAATATGGTTTTTTTTAATGATTCTGCAGATTTCACAATATCTCTTCTAGTATTTGCCCTTTTTATTAAGAATACACCGGTCTTTTTTGCTAAATTTTGAAAGAATTTTCCTCTAACCAAATTGTTACCCATTCCAATGAATGGAACTGGAAGATTATTAAAATGCAAAGAAGTTATAACTCCGGTAGTTTCCCACAGACTTTTATGTAATCCTGCAAAGAGAAAAACTGCTTTTTTGTCTTTTAATCTCTTTATATCATCATGAATTTCTTCATGTGGTTTTGCCAGGTGATTATATCCCCAGACAGCAAAGAATTTTGCTATAGAATAAATAAATTTATTGCGTTTATCAATTTCTTTATTTAAAAAATCATACATTATATTTCCAAAATTAATTAAATATAATTATAACATTTCTACTGATTTTTCTATAATATATTTCACCTCATTAATATAAAATTAATTATTCATTATAATTTTTTCTTACAATATCTTGACAATACTATATTTTTTTTATATATTATAGTTTAATTTCATACTTGGTTTAAGGAGTTGTTGTGAAAAGAACATTTCAACCAAATAATAGAAAAAGAAGTAAAACACATGGTTTTAGAGTTAGGATGTCCTCAAAAGGTGGGAGAGTTATACTCAATAATAGAAGAAGGAAAGGAAGAAAACGTTTATCAGTATAATATATGTTATTTAAATTTTCCAAATACCAGAAAATAAAAACAAGCAAAGATATTTTGTTTTTGTTAAAGAACGCTAAAAAAATAAGCAATGATTTTTTTTTTATATTTTTTAAAGAATGATCTTACTTATCATAGATTTGCAATCTCTGTAAGTAGAAAGATAGGAAACTCAGTGAATCGCAATTACATAAAAAGAAAAATAAAAGAATTTTTCAGGTTGAATCAATATCTCATTGACACAAAATATGATCTGTGGGTTGTTGTTAAGAAAAGGTTTGGAAAAGAGGATGCTTTTAAAATCGAACAATTATTTGTTGATTCTTTTATAAAAATAAATTACAAATAAAATGATAAAAAGGGTATTTTTATTTCTACTTATATTGTATAAAAAATTATTTTCTCCTTTTCTAGGAAATAACTGTAGATTTGTTCCAACCTGTTCTGTTTATGCTTATGAATCTATAGAGAAATATGGTGTTTTTAAGGGAGTTTTTTTAGGAATAAAAAGGATCTTAAAGTGCCACCCTTTTCACAAGGGTGGCTTTGACCCAATACCTGAAAAATTCGAGGTGAAATTAAAATGGATACAAAAAAATTAATTTTGGCAATTGTATTGTCAGTTGTAATTATTAGTGTTTATCAGTATTTTTTTATGCCAAAACCTGAAACAAGACCTCAGGGGGTAAAAGCAACAACACGTGTGGTTCAAGAAAAAAAAGATCAAGAAGTTCCAACAGAAAAATCATCGACTCAGCATATTTCGGAAATCTTTTCAAAAAAACAAGAAAAAGAGCAAGTTACTCAGTCAATAAGCGAACCTGTTAAAGAGGATTTAAAGGCAAGTCAGAAAAGAGATATTAAGGTTGAAACAGATTTGTTTTATGCAGTATTTACAAATAAGGGTGCTGGTTTAAAGTCATTAATACTAAAGAAGTATAGAGATGATAAGCAAAATCCACTTGATTTGGTATCTAAAAAAGTTGAGAAATTTGGTCTTTACCCCTTTTATTTTTTTCCAAATGAGAAAAATGGTATTTTTGATAGGATAAATAACTCGCTTTTTTTATATAAAAAATTTAATAATAATGGCAAAAAGGAACTTATTTTTCAGTATGAAGATAAAATAAGTAATCTAAATGTTCAAAAGAAATTTATTATTTCAAACAATAGTTATGTTATTGATATCAAATATAAAATAATTAAAAATGGTGTGTCAATGGATGCTCCATTTGTTTTTGGACCTGACCTCGAAAATAATATTAGTAAGGATAGAACAATGCAAGCAGGTTTAAAAATAGGAGCTTATAATGGTAAAGATATAAAATCAGTCAATTTTTCAAAACTTAAAACGATTAAAGATAGTTTAGGTAGATATTTTTCGTGGGCAGCTTATGAAACAACATATTTCTCTGTAATTTTTGAAACAAAAGTAAATAATTCTCTAATAGAATATTCTGTTATAAAAGAAAAATTTAATGAAGGAAAAGAAATAAAAAATGAGTTGTATTCTTATATTATTGTTACTAACCCAGGGAAAGTTTATTTAGGGCCAAAAGATGAAAATGAGCTTTCTAAAATCGCTGGTACTTTCGAAGATGTGAACAAGGTGATTGAATATGGCTGGTTTGGTTCTATAGCTAAAATCATGCAAAAGGGAATAAATTTTACTTATGAAAAGATACTTAATCGTAGTAATTATGGATGGGCAATAGTTTTATTTACTCTACTCTTAAAATTAATACTCTTTCCATTGACTTATACTTCTAGTGTTTCAATGGCAAAAATGCAGACTCTTCAGCCTAAGATGAAGGCTTTAAAAAAGAAATATAAAAACCAGAAAGATCCTGAACAGAGAAAAGCTATGAATGCTGAAATGATGGCCCTATACAAAAAAGAAAAGGTAAACCCTGCTGGTGGATGTCTACCCATGTTACTTCAAATACCAATTTTATGGGGACTTTTTAGGTTATTAGCTGTTTCTATAAATGTCAGGCATGAAGCCTGGATTTTTTGGATAAAAGATCTTTCTTTAAAAGATCCATTATACATACTTCCAATTTTAATGGGAATAACTCAGATAATCATACAAAAAATGACTCCGTCAGGTGGTGAAGGTGCTCAGAAAAAGATGATGTATATTATGCCTGTGGTAATAACTTTTGTTGTTATGAATATGGCAAGTGGGCTTACTTTATACTGGTTTGTATCAAATCTGTTACAATTGGGCCAGCAACATATAATAAACGAAAAAGTACATAAAAAAATGAAAGAAGAACAGAGAAATAAAAAAGCAACTAAAAAAAAAAGGGGGGCAAAATCTAAGTAAAAGAGAAAAGGAATAAGAGAGATGAATAACAAAAAAGAATTTAGTTCTCATTCGCTAAAGGATGCTATTTTAGAAGCTGCAAGTGCCTTCAATACAAATGAAGATAACATAAGATATGAAATAATTACAGGGAAAACAAGATATTTTGGACACAAAAAACGAGAGATTTATATAATAGCATGGCTTTTAGATGGCCATGAGCAGAAAGGGTTGTCAGATTTTTTAGAAAAGGTAATTAAGTTCTCAAAAATTGA
Organism: Candidatus Aminicenantota bacterium; assembly: GCA_030610885.1. Lineage (GTDB taxonomy): Bacteria > Acidobacteriota > Aminicenantia > UBA2199 > UBA2199 > JAUWNT01. Next base: position 12,683 of record JAUWQW010000037.1, read on the forward strand.
TTTGAATTTTGATATTATAGAAAAAAAAGGATTTTTAAAAATAGATTTTAAAGGAAATGATTATAAACTATTACTATATCAAAATGGAAATTTATTAAATGCAATTCAATATTTGTTAAATAGGTTATTTTCAGATGAAACAGGGAAAAAAATGTATTGTGAATGTGAACAATTTAGAAAAAAAAGGGAACAGGAATTGTCAACTCTTGCCCATCGCTATGCTAAAGAAGTAATGGATAAAAATAAGCCTATAAATATTAAAGGATTAAATCCCTTTGAAAGGAGAATTGTTCATCTTAATATTAATAAGTATTCAGATTTAGAATCAAAAAGTGAAGGGGATGGGTTTTTAAAAGTTATAACAATTAAAAAAAAGTAATGGATGATGATACAATTGCTGCACTTTCAACTCCTTTAGGCAGAGGCGGAATAGCTCTTATAAGGGTTTCAGGACAGAACACCTTAGATATAATTAATAACATATCTGAAAAGGTTCCAAAAAAAGTTATTCCTAAAAGGGCATACCATACATTTATCGTTGATAAATTGAAAAGAATAGATGAATGTATTATTACTTTTTATAAAGAACCAAACTCATATACTGGTGAAAATGTTGCAGAAATATCCATTCACTCGAACCCCTTTATAATTGAAGAAGTTCTAGGCTTAATTTTAAAAAATAATGCAAGGGGAGCATTACCAGGTGAATTCACATATAGGGCTTTTAAAAACGGAAAAATGGATTTGATTCAAGCTGAATCTGTTAATGAGCTTATAAATGCAAATTCTAAATATTATGCGTCAATGAAATTTGGTAACTTAGAAGGAAAATTATCTGAATTAATGAAAAAATTGAGGGGAAATTTAATTGGACTGGGTATAAAAATTGAAACAATAATTGAATTTGAAGAAGACCAATTTTTAGATGACATAGATATTATATATGAAATTCGAGAATCTTTAAAGATTATTGAAAAAATATTATTAAATTCAAGATTTACTGAGATTTTAGATAAAGGGTTGAATGTAGTTATTGCTGGTAAAGTAAATGTTGGGAAGTCATCACTTTTTAATCTCTTGCTAATGGAGGATAGGTCAATCATCTCGCATATTCCTGGTACAACGAGGGATTTTATTAAAGAAAAGATACATATTAATGGTTTACCTTTTGAAATAACAGATGTGGCTGGGATGGATAAGGAAGTTACAGGTAGTATTGAAAAAGAGGGTATTAAAAGAAGTTATGAAAAAATAAAGAAAAGTGATGCAGTTATTTTTATGCTTGATGCTTCAAGAGAGTTGAATGAAACTGATTTAAACATATTTAATAGCACAAAATGTAAAGAGAGATTGGTTGTAGTTAATAAGATAGATATTGCTAATAAAAAAATTTTAAAACAAATTAGGTCAAACTTTATGAAAGAAAAAATTTATGAGATTTCTGTGAAAAAAAACATAAATATTGATGTTATTTTTTCATTTTTAAATGGACTCGTTAATAATATAAAAAATAGAGATATTGATTTTATAGTTAACTATAGGCAAATGAATCTTCTTAAAAGATTGGATGGTTATTTAAAAACACTGATTAATATGATTAAGACAAAGAAAAGCAATGCTGAGATAATTGCTGAGGAAATAAGAAGTGCAATAAAGGTTATTGCAGAATTAACTGGAGATATTTCAAATGATGAGATTCTAAATGGGATATTTTCAAAGTTTTGCATAGGAAAATGAAGGTTATAGTTATTGGCGCAGGGCATGCTGGGATTGAAGCAGCTTATGCTGCTTCTAAAATGGGAGCTGAAACTACTTTAGTTACAATTCATCTTGAAACTATTGCTCAAATGTCGTGCAATCCATCGATTGGGGGCATAGCAAAGGGGCACCTTGTTAAAGAGATTGATGCAATGGGTGGAATAATGGCAAGAGCCGCAGATAGTACAGGTATCCATTTTAAAATATTGAATAGAAGCAAAGGTCCTGCAGTAAGAGCAACCAGAACTCAGAATGATAAAGTTAAATATAGAGATTTTATGAAGAGTTTTCTTGAAAGGTGTGAGAATCTTAGAGTTTATCAATCTATTGTATCTGAAGTTATTATAAAAAACGGGAAGGTAATAGGAGTTAAATTTGTAGAGGGAAATGAACTTATTGCAGACGCTGTCATTATTGCTTGTGGGACTTTTCTGGATGGAAAAATATATATTGGAAATGTTATATATAACGCAGGAAGATCAAATGAGCCTTCTTCTACTCATTTGGCTGAAAATATAAAAGATCTTGGGTTTAAAACAATAAGATTAAAAACAGGAACTCCAATGAGGCTTCATTCAGATTCAATTGATTGGGAAAAGTTTGAACCTCAACCAGGTGATGATTCTCCTGTTCCTTTTTCAATTTTTACTAAGTTTAAGGTTAAAAACAGAATTATATGCTATCTTGGACATACAACTCCTAAAGTAAAACAAATAGTTAATGATAACCTTGATCTTTCCCCTTTGTTTTCCGGTAAAATAGAGGGTATAGGGCCTAGATACTGCCCTTCAATAGAAGATAAAATAGTAAAATTTCCTTTTAGGGAGAGACATCATTTTTACCTTGAGCCTGAAGGTTTGAATAATAAAGAAATCTATGCAAATGGGCTTTCAACAAGTCTTCCAGTACAGATTCAGAAAGAAATTCTAAAATCAATTCCTGGGTTGAATAAATCAGTTATGATGAGACCTGCTTATGCAATTGAATATGATGCAATTGTTCCAACTCAGTTAAACCATATATTAGAAAGTAAATCAATTGAGAACCTTTACTTTGCCGGTCAGGTGAATGGAACCTCTGGATATGAAGAGGCTGCATCACAGGGATTAGTTGCAGGCATTAATGCTGTTTTGAAATTAAGAAACAAAGATCCTTTTATTTTAAGAAGAGATGAAGCTTATACAGGAGTTTTAATTGATGATATAGTTACAAAAGGAATTGATGAACCTTATAGATTGTTTACATCTAGAGCAGAATTTAGACTTCAATTAAGAGAAGATAATGCTTTTGAAAGAGTTTCAGAGTATGCATTAAAATTTGGATTACTTGACAATAAATTGTTTGTAAGAGAGATGAGAAAATTAAAGAAGCGGAAAGATGCAATTAATAAGTTAAAGGAAACGAAATTAAAATTCAGGAACAAAACATATACTATTTATCATCTCTTAAAAATGCCTGAAATTGATTTTGAAAAACTTGAAAAATTGAATGGAAGCAAGATTTTGAAAAACAAAACCCTTACTGATGTTTCATATATTGAAGCAAACGTAAAATATGAAGGATATATTAAGATTCAAAATGATGAAGTAAAGAGGATGGGAAAACTTGAGAGAACAAAGATACCTGAACATATAGATTATTTAAAAATAGATGGGCTTTCAACAGAAGTAAAACAGAAGCTCCTCAAAAACAGACCTTCAAACCTAAAGGACGCTTTGAAAATTTCAGGGGTGACTCCAGCAGCAATCAATGCAATTTCAATTTATATTACATTAAAATCAAAAATTTTATAAATATTATTTACTGGATTTTGTAGGTAATTAAAATCTTTTGCAAGAAATAGATCATTTGATTGTTAACCTAATATGAAAAGAAAAAAAACAATCTGTAGAATGATTATAAAAAGATCACATTCTACAGTATATAGGAGGACACAATGATCAAAAAAGCAACAATTTTTGTAATGTCTGCTCTCTTACTAATTTCATTTAGTTCATTGCTTGAAGCAAAAGCTGGATCACCGGGGATGTTAAAGCACATGAAACAAGGAATAAGAATGGCAGAAAAAAACCTTTTCCCAGCACAAATCTTACTTAAATTGAAGGAAAAGATCAATCTTACTGAAGGTCAGGTAAGAACAATTGAGAAGATGAGAGATGCTCATCAAGAGTCAACCATAAGAAGGACTGCTGATATCAAAGTTCTGGAATTAAAGATTGGTTCTTATATGGAAAAAGAGAAAATCAATAGAGGTAAATTGGAAAAAATGTTAAGAGAAGTTGCAGCAATGAAGACTGATTTAACTATTGCAAACATTAATTATTTGCTGGATTTAAGGGATTTATTGACTCCCGAGCAGATCAAGGAGATCGAATCCATTAAAAGTGAAATGAAGCAGAGAAGAATGGAAGGCAGGTCACATAAAAAAGAGGCAATAAGAGAGCGATTACGTAAACATTAAATTTCCTTTTTGTTAATTCTGATTTTGTTTAATTAGAGGAGGGGTTTCCCCTCCTCTTTTTTTTTATATTTGCTTGAAAATGTCTGAAAATATTTATATAATAACAACCTATGTATGATATGAAAATTGTAATTAATGGGAGAAGAAGACTTTCCGGTACTGTAAAAATCTCAGGAGCTAAAAATGCGGCCCTTCCTGAATTAGCAGCAGCTATTTTGAGTTCTGATGAGTTTGAATTCTGTGGAGTGCCTGAAGTTGAAGATATTAAGGTTATGTTTGAAGCTCTCAAAAATATTGGAGCTAAAGGTGAGTTTATTAATAATAAAATAAAGATCAGGATACCATCATTAAAATCAGGGTTGGTGCCAAAAGATATTATAGAAACATCTAGAGCATCAATATTAATTTTAGGTCCTTTAATTGCAAGAAACGGATATGCTAAAGTATCTTTACCTGGTGGTTGTCCAATTGGAGATAGAAAGATTGATTTTCATCTGGAAGGGTTAAAAAGGATGGGTGCTAAAATCAATATAGAAGATGGATATATAATTGCAAAGTCAGATAAATTATGCGGAATTGAGTATACTTTCCCAAATAAAAGTGTTACAGGTACAGAGAATTTATTAATGGCAGCTACACTTGCTGAAGGTGAAACTTTTCTTGGAAATTGTGCTCTTGAGCCTGAAATATCCGATTTGATTAAACTTTTATCAAGCATGGGAGCAGATATAAAGCAGGGCGAGAATAATTCATTAATTATAAAAGGGAAAACAACTCTTAAAGGTTCTATACATAAAGTAATTCCAGATAGGATTGAAATGGGAACATATATAATAGCTGGATGTCTTCTTGATAATGAAATTATCGTTGAGAATGCAATTCCTGAATATATAAAAAGCTTGCTCAATGTGCTTGAAAATATGGGTGTGAAAATTGTTATTGAAAAAAATAGAATAAAAGTAAATCCAACAGATAATATTTTCCCAATTGATGTTGGAACAAAGCCATATCCTGGTTTCCCCACAGATCTTCAGGCTCAATTAACCACACTTCTGACACAGGCAAACGGTATTTCGAGGATAAAAGAAAATATTTTTAACAGAAGATTTAGACATGTTTATGAATTGAATAAACTAGGGGCAAATATAGAGGTTAAAGGTAATACTGCAATAATAAAAGGGAAAACAGAATTGAGAGGAGGAGTTATTAAATCTACTGATTTGAGAGCTTCGGCTGCTTTGTTGCTTGGAGGGCTGATTGCTGATGGGGAGACAGTTGTAGGAAATTCATATCAGCTTTTTAGGGGATACGAAAATATGCCTGAAAAACTAAGCCAGTTAGGAGCAGATATTAAATTGATAAAGAGGTGAATAATGGTTGGGTGTATTTTTTGTAAAATTGCTTCCAAAAAATTAAACACTGAATTTTTATATGAGGATGAAAAGATCGTTGCTTTTAAAGATATTAACCCTGTAGCACCAGTTCATGTTATAATTATTCCTAAAAAACATTATGATTCAATAAAAGAGGTTAATGATAAGGATTTAATAGGAGATTTATTCTTGATTGGGAATAAAGTTGCAAAAAAATTAGAAATTAATAGTTATAGATTTGTTATAAATACAGAAAAGGAAGCTGGCCAGGAAGTTTTTCACCTTCATCTGCATCTTATAGGAGGGAGAAAAATGAATTGGCCTCCAGGGTGAGAAAATAATAATCACAAAACATTGTGAATTGATTAAATTACAATGCCTTATATTATAGACGGAAACAATTTGATTGGATCTTCGCCTGATATTTCTCTTGATGATAAAGATTCAAGAAAAAAGACAATCTATATTTTAAAGAAATATCAGGAAGTTAAGAACAATAATATTATAGTTGTTTTTGATGGTGAACCTGATATAACTTTAAATAGGGAATCTTTAAAAAATAAGTTTACTATAGTATATCCTAAATATGGTGATTCTGCTGATGATGAAATAAAAAAGATTATAAATAATTATAATAATTTTAAAGATGTTATTTTAGTTTCATCTGATAGGGAATTAAAAACCTATGCAAAGAAAAAAGGTGCAAGAACCATAAATTCGATTGAGTTTTATTTTGAATTAAAACGAGTGTATCATGTAAATGGGAAAAAAGAGAAATTGAAGAAAAGAATAAATATTGAGATATCTGAGAAGGAAGTTGACTCATGGATGAAGATATTTGATAAAAAGTAATTTTTAATATCAGTAAACCATTTATATTTTTAAATCTTAATTTCCATTTTTATGGATATAAATTGTAAAGCATTCTTGGAAAGGGGATCGTCTCTCTAATATGAGGTAAATGGCAGATCCACGCAACAGTTCTTTCAACTCCAAGTCCAAAACCAGAATGTGGTACAGAACCATACTTTCTAAGATCAATATACCATTTAAAAACCTCTTTTGATAATTTATGTTCATTAATTTTTTTTAAAAGTAGATCAAGGTCATGTATTCTTTGACTGCCTCCAATAATTTCTCCATACCCTTCAGGTGCTAGTATATCCATACAAAGAATTTTGTCAGGGTTGTCTTGATCTGGCTGCATGTAGAATGCTTTAATATTGGAAGGATAATGAGTTATAGCAAGAGGTTTGTTGAATTTTTCAGATATTATTGTCTCATCTGTTCCTCCAAAATCACTTCCATATGAAGTTTGAGATTTTCCAGATTTTTTTAGTATTTCAAATGCTTCATCATATTTAATTTTTGGAAAAGGGGCTTTTATTTCTTCCAAAGGTTTTGTATCTCTTTCTAATATTTTTAGCTCTTCTGACCTTTCTTCTAAAACCCTTTCTACAATATAAACAAGCAGATTCTGAGCCAAAATGAAAACATCGTCCAGCTCTGCATAAGCCCATTCTGGCTCCATCATCCAGAATTCGATTAAATGTCTTCTTGTTTTGGATTTTTCAGCCCTAAAAGTAGGACCAAATGTATAAGTTTTGGCTAGAGCCAATGCACTTGCTTCAGCGTATAGTTGTCCACTTTGAGATAAATATGCTTTTTCATCAAAGTATGATGTTTCAAAGAGTGTAGTTGTTCCTTCTACAGCATTAGCAGTCAAAATAGGAGAATCTGTTAAAATAAAGCCCTCTTTGTCCATAAAATCACGTATGGATTTTATAATAGAAGCTCTTATTTTTAAGATAGCTGTTTGTCTAATAGAACGAAGCCATAGATGCCTGTTTTCCATTAAAAAAGCTGTGCCATGATTTTTTTTGCTTATTGGGTATTCTTCAGCAATCTGGATGATTTCAAAATCAGTTATCTCTAATTCATAGCCTCCGGGTGCTCTCTCATCCTTTTTTACTTTTCCAGAAACTTTTATGCTTGATTCCTGAGTGAGTTTGTCGAATTTTTCAAATATTGGGCAATCTGGGTCTTTGGACCATATTGTAGATTGAATAATTCCAGTTCCGTCTCGCACAAGAATGAACTTAATTCTTCCTACATCTCGTTTATTGTAAACCCAGCCTTTAATTAGTACTTCTTCTCCAACGAATTTTGAAACATCTTTAATATAAACCCATTTTTTCATGTTCAAATTATATTTTTTTTACCTTATCAAGTCAATAGGAATATGTGTTATTGTTAATTATTGAGCTATTTTAGATTAGGGTCTGTGATTTTTTACTTTATATAAAATTTAATAATTTCAGGTTCTAACACAGTAAAATACCTGAGGATTTGTTTTGAGTTTCCAACAATTATAATAACTTCAGATGTGAAATTTTTGTACCTGTTGTTGAATGTTATAGAATTACTAATTATTTGATTTAATTCATTTAGGCTTACCTGACGAATAATATTATTAAACTTTATAGGGGGTATTTTAAAATAATCACTTTTTAAATCATATAAGCTTTTATCTATTTCAATTTGAACATCATTTTCAATTTTTTCAGAGTCAATTTTAAATTTTCCATAAAGATAATTTAATGCATTCAAATACTCATTTTTTCCTATTTTCATTATCTTTAATTTTCTTTTTTCACTTTCTTTTAAAAAAACTAATTTTTCAATATCTCTAAGGTTCAATTTTATTGTATTACAAATAACTGAAACATCTTTGTGGTTAATTATTTCAGAGTTAATATTTAGATTTCTAATTCCAAAGTATAAGGAATTTCTGAATATTTTACCAGTTGGAAGCCCAAATAATATATTATTTATTATAAGATGAGCAATGTGGTTTTTGCTCTTTAATGAAGGTATTACTTTAAATCTGTAAATAATAGGCAATCCATTTCTATTTATGTCTAATATAATTATTCTTTGCTTTTTGTTTGTTTGCAGTTTTGTTTCTTTATAATATATCTTCTTTTCTTTTTTGTATGATTTGAATTTTTCTTCCACTAATTCAGAAACTACATAAGGGTTTAAGTTTCCCTTTAGAATGAGCGATGAATTGTTTAATTTATAGGTATTATTGTAAAATAATTGTAATTGAGGAAAATATGTTTGTTTTAATAAACTTTGAGTTATTAAAGTATTCCCCATTAAATGTTCTGAAAAGAGTTTGTTATAGGCAAGCTGAAAAACAATTTTCTTTTTCCACTCACTATTTTCAAAAAAGTATTTCCAGTAATTTGAGATACTTTTATTGAATTTTTCTAATGTGAATGATTTGTAAGTATATAAGGATTCTAATAAATTGACGAATAATGAAATTTTATCTGGAAGAAAATTTATTTTAATTTTAATGAAGTCAGGTCTGTTTATTATTTCAAAATCGTTTCCTAATTTTTTTAGATTACTTAGAATTTCTGATCCTGAACTATTCACATATTTGTTAAAAATATTTTCTATCGTAAGATATAAAACTGCTGGATTTCTGATTTTTTTCTTATAGAATATTAAAATCTCAGCATGGATAAAATTTAAACTGGGATCTTTTATTATTTTTATTTTCAAACCTTTTGAACTTGTTAGGTTAATTATATTTTGGTCTGCTTGAAGATAAAAAGAGAATAAAATGAATAAAACTAAAATAATGGTGTTTCTCATAAATTTATTATTTTTTATATACATTTAAAATCACTCTGTTATTTTTTGACAGATATTTTCTGCAGATTCGTAAAATATCATATGAGGTGGCTCTTTTTAATCTTTTTAAATAAGTCTCTTCTATATTCAGATTCCCAAACAGATGGAAATTTTCAGCTAACATAATGCTCCTCTTTTCAAGTTTTGTCATACTTTTCATAAAATCTATTTCTATTAAAGACTTTAGAGCTTTAAAACTTGAGCTTGAAATGCGAAAGTTCATAAGTGATTGAAGTTTTTTATTTAAAAGAAATTTCGCTCTTTCAAGATTAATTCTTTTTACAGAAGACATTGTAATTATTAGAGCATTTGATTCGATATTGTCTGTATATTCGTAATTTATATTTATATTAAGCCTATTTTTTATATTTATTATTCTTTCCAATTCTGAGAATCTTTGGTCAACAAGGTAGTATTTTATAAAATTGAAGTAAAGATAATCATAACTTAATTTAGATGGAGCTCTTATCCCGTATATTGAGAAATTTTGAGGAATATTCTCAATCATTTGATTTTTGTATATAAATTTTTTTCTTGGTTTTATGGAAATATATTTTCTTTTTATTGTTTTCTTTTTCTGAAATGAATAAGAAAAAAGTTTTTTAATAGTTTTTTTTACCTTTTTTGAATCAAATTTTCCAGATATAACCATAATTATTTTAGAGGGATTTCTGAAATTATCATAAATTCTCTTTATACTTGAATTATCAAAACTTCTAATAAATTCTAAATTTCCATATAAGGGGATGTGATATACAGTTGCTTCAAATATTTGTGATTTAATCCATGTTGATGATTTAAAAGCTATATTTGAATTCATTAATCTATAGATTCTTTTGTAAGTATTATTTTTTTGAATATTTATATTTTTATTTGATATGATCAAAGAATTTATTCTTTCGCTCTCGATCCATAATGCATTATCAATCTTGTGATCTGGTATGATTTGATATGATATAGAATTGTCAAAGTTTACCTTTACACCACTTGTCCCACCATTTTTTTGTACAAAGAAGAATCGTTCATAAGGTTCTAAGTGCCTGGTGCCCAGAAGCATTAGATTTTGATATAAATACGAGGCTCCTTTTATTTCTAATGGGTCGTCCCTTACTCCTGCTGTATGGTAGATTAGAACACAGGCTGCTTGAATATTATCTATTGGCGAAAGAATAACAGTTAAACCATTATTTAATTTAAAAGATACAGGATTTATAGATGAATTGATTTTTGCATTTGCATTTAATATAACATAACAAAATGTTAAGAAAGTAAATGCATAAAAAAACTTTTTCACATTTTTATTTTAACTTTTTGAAAAAAATTAGTCAATTTTTTTTATTTGAAACATATAAAACATTATTTTTTAAGAGTTATTTTTATTTTTCCCTGTTTTAATTGCAATTTGATCTTAGCATCTATACGATTTTCGAATATCATTTTTGATTTTAATGAATTTATGATTTTTTCTTTTTCTTTTTGGCTTTTTAATTTCTCTAAAGAAATTTTGTTGAATAAATCAATGAATTTTTTAAAGCTATCTTCATCATTTAAACTTACTTCAACTGAATGTTCTTTTATTTGTGAGTAGGCAGGCCTTTTTTCTGTACTTGAATAGCCGGTTTTCAATATTTTCTGTTTTTTTATAAAAACAAGGCCTAATTCGATTTCATTAAGTTTTTTTAACCACATATTATTATATAAAGAAAATTTTGATGATAAGTTTTGTGTTAAAAGCTTTATTCTCGAGGATTTTTCTGCATATGACAGAATTCTTCTTATCTTTTTTTCAATCTTATCTCGTTCTTTCTCAGGAGGGATTTTGAGTTCTCCAGCAAAAAAAAGGTTAAATTGAATCTTTAAATTTTCTGTTTTTCTATCCAATTCTTGAATTGAATTTTCAATTGTTTTTTTGTTTGAATCTTCCAACCCCTTTCTCCTGAATGTTTCTAATAAAAAAAAATGTGCCCATGTTATCTTCTTTAATATACTTTTGGATGTTCTTCTTTATTTAGAACTCTTGATACACCTTCTGCTAAAGCTCTTATTTCGTCTTCTCCGGGGTATAATTTTATTGGGGCTATAAAACTTATTCTTTCAGTTATTAAATCAACAAAAAATTTTGCGCGAGCCATTCCACCTGTAATAATAATTGTATCAACTTCACCTTTTGTTACAGTTGATAGAGCACCAACTTCTTTTGCTATCTGGTATGCCATAGCATAAACTACATTTATTGTTTCTGTGTCATCTTTTTTATACATATTTTCAACTTTCATAAAATCTTTTGTATTAAGGTATGAATAAAGGCCTCCGTTGCCGAACACCATTTTTTCAAAAGTTTTATATTCAAGTTTATTTTCAGTAATATATCGGGCTATCTGAAGTATGGGCAATCCTCCTGATCTGTCAATAGAAAAAGAACCCTCCTCTTTTGGATCTATTGCATCAATCATTTTTCCATTTTTATGGATTGATATAGAAACTCCAGTTCCAAGGTGAATGACAATTAGAGCGATCTTATTATAATCAAGATTGTTTTCTTTTGAATATCTTTTAGCAACAGCTTTTAAGTTTAAAGCATGTGTATACATTGCTCTTTTAAATAATTTATGCCCAGAATATCTTCCAACAGGTTCAAGCTCATCAACCGATATTGGATCAACAATATAGCATACAATTCCAACACTTTGGGCAATTGAGTATCCTATTTGAGCTGAAAGATGGGAAGCATGATATCCCCATGGAGCTTGTATCAGATCCGTTAACATTTTTTCGTTTACAATGTATGTTCCGCTTTCTAAAGGTCTTAAAAGTCCTCCTCTTGCTGCAACAGCAGATAGATCTTTTATTTCAATCTTCTTTCTCTTCAAAAAATCAAGAACCATTTTTTCCCTGAAGTTTTTTTGAGAATTTGTATTGTCAAATTTGTATAATTCCGTATCACTATGTTTTATTGATTCAACAAAAATTGGTTTTGAGTTTTTGTACAGCCCAATTTTAGTGGATGTGTTTCCAGTATTTATGATTAATATCAGATCATTCATTTTATCTCCTGTTGTTTTATATCGTAATGTCAAAAGTTTTTAAGGTAAAACTTTCAAAACCCTTTATATTAAAGGTTTTCACCTTTATTTAGCTTTTCTC